>JBCDDV010000817.1:0-2099 GCA_039180145.1 Cyanobacteria bacterium P01_G01_bin.49
CGTGATACTAGAGCAGATTCCACAACATCAGGCAATAATCTTTATCTTTAGGGATAAAAATGATGAGTGATCCTCTGTTTTGGCTTGGATGTTCCCTTTTCTTAGTTGCTGTCAGTTTGACAGCAGTGTTAATAGCAGCATTGCCCGCTTTACAAGAATTAGCCAGGGCGGCCCGTAGTGCAGAAAAATTATTTGATACCCTTGAACGAGAATTTCCACCGACCTTAGAGTCAATTCGCCTCACAGGACTAGAAATTAGTGAGTTGACTGATGATATTGATAGTGGAGTTAAAAGTGCCTCAGATATTGTTCAACAAGTCGATCACAGCCTTCATAATACCCGACAGCAGATTAGTAGAGTGCAACAAGGAACCCGTCGTCTTGCTTCTGGCGTTAAAATCGCTTGGCAAACTTGGAACCGTTCTAATGCTCAACAAATTGAAGATGAGAAACCTTTTTGACAAAAAATAAGTAGGGTAAGCATTAGTTACCCTACATCATTGATCGATAAATTTAAACCAGTTTGGCAGTTTAGTATACTTCAACGTGCCAACGATGCTCTTTTTTCAGTTGCTTAACAAAATCAGCCCATTCGACACCTTGTTGGGCTGCAAAAGGACTTAATCCTTCTTCGATGCCACCTTCCATACCTTTGAGTCCGCACATATAGAGGTGAGTTTTAGGATCTTGCAGTAAGTTCCATAACTTTTCAGCCTGTTCAGCCACTCGATGTTGAATGTACATCCGACCACCTTCAGCATTTTGCTGTTCCCGACTGATAGCGTAGGTCAACTCAAAGTTTTCAGGATATTCACTTTGAATCTGCTCTAACTTTTCTTTATAGAGAATATTAGCCGTATAAGGAACCCCAAAAATTAACCAAGATTTCCCTTTAAACTTATAATCTTCATGTTTTTCAAAGAACATCCGCCAGAGGAAAGCGCGGAAAGGTGCAATTCCGGTTCCTGTTGCTAACATAACGATCTGGGCATCTTCATCGTCAGGCAGTAGCATTTCTTTACCCACAGGGCCAGTAATGGCTACATCGGCACCAACTTCGAGATGACACAAATGGGTTGAACAAACACCATAGACGGTTTCTCCAGTTTCAGGGTGTTTGTATTCTAGTTGACGAACACACAGAGAAACAGTTTTATCATCTTCTTGATCGCCATGACGGGTTGAGGCAATGGAGTAGAGTCTCAACTTATGAGGTTTGCCATTTTCATCGGTTCCAGGGGGAACAATACCAATACTTTGTCCTTCGACATAATGTAGATCACCACCTGAGATGTCAAAGGTGAGGTGTTGAACAATGCCACTGCCCCCTTCTGCAACTAAAGGATAGTTTTCTACACATTTCCCAATGTAGGGGTCTTTGGGACGATAAATATTAACGGGAACTTTTGTCTTCGCTTGAGTCATAGGTTTACGTTTTTCTTGTTTTGGGTTGCTTTGCGGTTGTTGAGCGACTTCAGCTTGACTCGAACGAGTTGGGGCAACCTTTAACGGTGTATCAGCGTCGAGAGGTTGGATACTTACAATACGACCTCCCATACGAGTAAGGCGACGCATTTCTTGATTCATCCGTTGATAGGGAACGGTGATGAATACGCTACCGCTACGACGAATTGGGTAATCGAGACCATTATTATCCGTACTCTGACTTAACCCCACCACTTCGTAAACAAACAGACGGTTTCCATAAGCTGTTTTGCTGGTCGAAGCTGCCGCTAGGCCTGGACTGTACATATCTTATATATCTCCTACTAACTCACATCAAATATAATGACTGCCTTATTTAGCCTACCATCGGGTGGTAATCTTCAATACACAGTAAGGAGTTAGGGAGGGAAACCTCGATTTAGACCAGACTGTGAATAGAGCTTAACGACTTCTGATCTGAAAAACTGTTAAACTTGCATCAATTTTAGATTTTCTTCCCATGAGTAAACTGTAACGAGCCATTCAACTCAACTTCTAATCAGTCATCCCACAACGGTGACAAAACCCTGTACTATCTGTAAGTAGATAGATCACAAAACTTTGAGATTAAGTCTTGTGAAGAGGAATGTCGTTCTGGTAAAATCCATTGTCAG
>JBCDDV010000818.1:0-2099 GCA_039180145.1 Cyanobacteria bacterium P01_G01_bin.49
GCCGTAACTATCGGCTTTACTTTAGCGGTGACTTTGCCTCGTGCTGGTAATTTAGGGGGTGGAGGATTTATGTTAATTCATTTAGCTGATCGACAACAAACCATTGCGCTTGATTATCGAGAAAAAGCTCCTCTCAAAGCCACTGTGGATATGTTTCTAGATGAAAACGAAAACGTTGATGCAGAGAAAGCCAGATTCAGTTATCAAGCAGTAGGAGTTCCAGGGACAGTTTCTGGGTTAGCTATGGCTTTGGAAAAGTATGGCACAATTTCTTTAGAAAGAGCCTTACAACCTGCCATTAATCTAGCAGAAAATGGACTCATTGTTGATGAAGACTTGTATAATTCACTAATTTTTGCCCAAAAAAATTTACAGAAATCTTCTGCAAGTTTGGCAACTTTTTATAAACCAGATGGTAGTCTTTACCAAATTGGAGAAACTTTAAAGCAAAAAGACTTAGCAACTAGTCTGAAATTAATATCAAAGCAGGGAATAAAAGCCTTCTATCAAGGGGCGATCGCTGACAAAATCGTGGCAGCAATGGAAGCTAATGATGGATTAATTACGAAAGAAGATTTAGCGCAATATCAGCCGATTATTCGAGAACCGATTGAAGGAACTTATCGCGGATATCAAGTTTATTCTATGCCTCCACCCAGTTCAGGAGGGGTTCATTTAGTGCAGATGTTAAATATATTAGAAAACTTTCCGATTAAGTCTTTAGGACATAATACAGCTTCTACTCTTCATGTCATGGCTGAAACAATGAAGTTTGCCTATGCAGATCGGTTTAAGTTTATGGGAGATGAGGATTTTATCGACATTCCTATCGGTCAGTTGATCTCGAAAAAATACGCCCAAAAATTGTCAAAAAGAATTAATTTAAAACAAGCAAATCCCAGTCAAACAATTACTCCTAATCCAGCTTTTCAATCAAAAGAAAGTCCAGAAACAACTCATTATTCTGTCATGGATAGTAATGGCAATGCTGTTGCTAATACCTACACTTTAAATTTTAGTTACGGAACTGGATTAACTGTCCCAGGAACTGGAATTTTATTAAATAACCAAATGGACGATTTTACCGCCAAACCAGGCGTTCCTAATGCTTATCAATTGATTGGTGGGGAAGGCAATAAAATTGCGCCTGAAAAACGAATGCTTAGTTCAATGACGCCTACTATTTTAATGAAAGAAGGGAAACCTTGGTTAGTCACAGGAAGTCCAGGTGGAAGTCGTATTATTACGACGACTTTACAAATTATTCTCAATGTTATTGATCATGATATGAATATTGCTGAGGCAACTAATGCTACACGAATTCATCATCAATGGTTTCCCGATAAAATTCAAGTTGAACAAAGATTAAATGGGGATACAATTGAGTTATTAGAAAGTAAAGGTCATATCATTGAGAGTAGTTTTTCTATGGGAAGTACCCAAAGTATTCTTTATGACAATGAACATTTTTATGGCGCATCCGATCCCCGCAAACCAGGAGCGTTAACGTTAGGATATTAATGGGTATAATAAACAGTTTAATTAGGGTAAAAGATAAGGTGGGAATACCCACCTTGAAGTTTAAACTGTTTGATAAGTTGTAAACAGTTGTTTTACCCATTCAGAGCAAGAAACCCACTTATGATTATGGGTGGGAACTTGACAAACCGTAATCCCTTCTTGTTCATTATTAATTGGAACCAACATTGAATCAGAAGACCGAATTATTAATTCACCTTCTTGCAACGCTTGACGTAATTGGCGACCTGTTTTCCAAGCCCAAACTTTGTTAATATTCCAACGAGGATTAACTGGATAACCTGCAAATCCTGAACGTAGAGACGCATGGTTTTCTAAAGGGATAGTAGTATGGAGTAGTATGTCTTTTGTCAAATCCACTACCGTGAGGTTAGGATTTTTGTGTTTTTTCAGCATACACCTCACTCCCTATTATACAATTACGACAAATCCGTAGATTTCTTTCATCTTATTACAAAATATTACATTTGCCTACAATTTAACGGAAATTTTTACAGAATTGCGGGAATATGTATTGAGAATAGAGTGCATTTTTCTTGGGAATTTGAGAGAAATAGCAA
>JBCDDV010000819.1:0-2099 GCA_039180145.1 Cyanobacteria bacterium P01_G01_bin.49
AAAAGTGCATCTAAATATAAACATATATGGCTTGGCTTTTGAGTTATCTACTCTTTTTTAAGCGATCGCCAAAATTCTCAATCCCGTCCTTAGCTACTTTATCAATTAACGCAAAAAGTCAGCATCCACTTCAACTTGGCAAAGCCAAAGAGAATTGGTTATGATGTGGCTACGCAGTCTTATAACTTATTAGTCACATTGATGAATGATGTCTGAACTCAAGTTATTCGAGCCACTACATCAACTGCGGTCAGACTGTATGACAAGCCAATAATACGCTTCTGTGGGAAATTAATATGGCTACTATCAAACGCTTAGTCAAAGCATACAAAGACTACTTTACGAAAGGAGAAACTGGAGACGCTGCGCTACTCGAATCCGAACTGTACGGATGGGGTGCAAATCCTACCCTAGTGGCGCAACTGCAAGCGATCGCAGGTTACTATCCCAAAATTGATTTAGAACAACTCAGCCAACTTCCCCAAGGCACATTGGGTTATGAGTATGCCCAGCACATGAAGAAGAACAAGATTCAACCCTTAGAAATTAGCGAAGATCTGCGGTCAGAAGCCGAGCGTCATCCGTTCGCACTGCGATATACCATCACCCACGATATCTTCCATATTTTGCTGGGATTTGATACTAGCTATGTCGGTGAGATGGGGGTGTTTGGGTTTACTGTCGGCCAGAACTACAGCAAAGCACTGAATCTGGTTTATCCTCTCATCAAGTTAATTTTTTCGATAATCAAGCCGAGGCAAACTCAGGCAATCCTTGCTAGTGCGCGCAGGGGGAAGGAATTCGGCCAGCAGGCAAGCTGTTTACTCGTTTATCGGTTTGAGGAAAATTGGGAGCGTCCCATTGCTGATATTCGGGCTGAACTAGGACTGGTTTTAGCGGATGAACAGCTTGATAGAGAACCCGATAGAGCGATCGCTAAAGTTCTATCGCAAGAAAGTGTTGTCGCTTAGCACACTGAAATAGCTACAAGTAAATACTGTAACAATAACTAAAAGCAAAACACGAGCAGATGTTGCAACTTCTACTTATTGCATAAGCTTTCAGACAGTTCAACAAATGAAGCATCAGAAACATCAATCTAATTGAGACTGAGACTGATGTTTCTGATAAAAAATTACGATTTTGTGGTCGGTTTCTTGGATTTTGTTAAATATCCTAAGCTGGTCATTAAAAATAGTCCCAAAACTGTTAGAGGTTGAGACTCTGGCACTGTTTTTGCAACTGGAACACTATAGTTTAAGTTAGTAATATTAACATTATCAACTCCCAAGGGAATGACCCCATCAGCGAAGGCAATAGGAGTAAACAACTGTAATTCATCAAAAATGATATCAGATAAGGAAAGATTAGCGAATAAAAATTGACCAGAGGGGTTAAGCTCAGAAAATTCTGACAAAAATATTGAGGTACTACTGACTGATTCTCCTTCAAAAAAGGCTTGCAAAACCAGAGAATTATCCGATAAACCTAAACCCAAGCCAGAGTTTGGGCCAAAAGAGGGATTGGTAGTTAACACATCTAAACTGACACTTTCTGCTGGTTCTTCAGGGGTAATCATCATAGAACCAAAGGCTCCTAAAAGGGGTTGAGGGGGAACTTGACCACTATTTCCGTTGGAGACAGTTGAATCTCCAAACGTTAAATAATTAGGAGCAGAAAAAACCGAATCAAATTGATTACCTGATTGCACAATAAATTGAGGAGGATTGAGGCGAAATCCAGCAATTAAATTAGAAAAGGTAATTCCATTATCGGTAATACTAGATCCAGCAAAACCTGTTGGTAAGCTGTCAAAATTAGCTGTTGCTGCTACAGAAGGATTCGCTGTACTTAAACTAGAAATTACGCCTAAGAATACAATCTTTTGAATCCAACTAGCTCGGTTATTGTCAGAGAGATTGAACATTAAATCTTTTTTCTTATTTTAAGTTTCTACTTAAATAGTTAAACTTAGATAAGTTAAAGTTAGTTTAAATTTTTGTTGTTAACATGAGTTCAGGATAAGCTGAAAAGCTAACCAAGACTTGTGCTTGCCGAGGAACCCCCTCTAACTCCCCCACCCCCCTGTCTCCCCCCTC
>JBCDDV010000820.1:0-2095 GCA_039180145.1 Cyanobacteria bacterium P01_G01_bin.49
GCATAAATATGATATAGTTTAGCATTAACAAACCCCTCGCGCTGCCCTAACAGCCAGGGGTAGTACAACCTAGTTTCAGTAGAAAATGCACAATGGATAATATAACAGAAATCTGGAAGGATATTCCAGGTTATGAAGGATTATATCAAGTAAGTAATCAAGGAAGAGTGAAGAGTGTAGCTAGAGTCATTAAATCTAAAACAGGTCAAACTTATTGGTATTCAGGCAAAATTCTTACATCAGGAAAAACCAATAAAGGATATTTAAAGGTAGATTTAAAAATCAATGGAAAAACTAATAGTAAAAATATTCATCGATTAGTAGCAATGGTATTTGTTGCTAATAAAAACAACAAGCCTCAAGTAAACCATATAGACGGAGATAAATTAAATAATAATTCTTCTAATTTAGAATGGGTGACTAATCTGGAAAATAGAAGGCACGCGCTAAAAAACAATTTACAGTATACAAAGATTGATAGCCCCGATTGTCTAATTGCCATCAAAGTATTAAAAGATAGAGGGCTTACTCTGGAAGAAATCGGGGCTATTTTTGGAGTAACTAAAACTACAATAAGTAGAGTATTAAAAGGTAAAAGCTTAAAACGTTTCGACTATTAATAGCTCCATCTTCCCCCTTTAGAACCACCTGTTTTCCATCCCTTTACATTACGATTGTCTAAATGCACAAACCCACGCTTCGCGCCATAGCCAAGAAATCCATACCAATTGGTATCTAACCATTTTTGGAAATTATAAATATTGCCTTGAGCGGGTTTTATATCAGCTGCTCGGCCAAAAATATGTTGTGATTGAGACGATCCACCAACCTGAGCGTTAATGAGTCTTGGTCTATAAAATGATGTTACAATAATACCACTACCCCAAGCCTCACGCACCTTATCAAGTTCTTGCGCTAGGGTAAATATATTCTGCTTAATCGTGTTATCGGTAGGAATACGACGGCGATCGCCATTAGTCACTTCTCTTACCGTAAAGTATTGGGAAACCTTGGCATTGAAATCACTCCAATTAACCTCACTCCAAGCAGAAGGAACATTCTTCCCACTCCCTGCTCCCTGCTCCCTGCTCAAGACTTTCTTCGCTCTCTCCCAATATTGAAGGCGATCGCTATACCCGTTTAACCCTCCATTGATCAGACGAGTTACTCGTTTAAAGTCTCCTTTATCAGCAGCAGCATTAATATTACGACTTTGCCAGTACCAAGCAGCTACCGCAGCGTTTGTGTAGGGATCTTTTACCACTAATTCGGGATTTTGTTCTAAGGGTAAGTTTAATGCCTGTCCACATTGGCGATAATTTGATCTTCCGGTGAGTTGAATTAAGCCACGACCCTTGAAACGCTTGCCATCCCCTGGTTGAGTATTTCCCAAGTCTTTGCGTCCTTCATAAGCTGCCCCACTAGCAATTTCTTCTTTGTAACGCAGAGAACCGCTTTCATGAGCAATTTGGGCAATAAAAGCACAAGCTCTTGTTACAGTCGCTAAATTGAAATCATGCAAGACTTTGTTTAGAGGGGCAACATAGGTGGCAATGTCAGCAGATGACCCATGGGGCATTATGGCTTTTAGATTTTCTGCTGTAAAGAAGTTTGATTGATGAGTTTCAGCTTCTTCTGCATTATCTTCCCAAGGAAGTTGCCAATGACCAGACCAAAGATACCAAGTGCCTGCACCGTAATTCAATTCAACTCGGTAATGTCCTTGTTCTGCTTCAGAATAATTGAGAATTTCGTAGGTTTTGCCAGGCGAAACTTTTACTTTTTGGGTTTCAAGTAGTTCAGAAGCTTGGACGACTTCTTTTTTGAGGAAAGTTTGGGTGGTTGCTTTGATGGTATTCATGGTTAATGCCTCCATTGTTTAGGATGAATAAAAGGACAAACTATTGATGGCTATAACTGCTAAAAGAAGGTAAAGAAATCCGGTCTTTGACCCTCTCTATCGAGGTATAGGGTGGACTGGGAATTTTTATGCACGGCTTATGAGTCAATAGAAAGTTTTTTGATTGGGTTCGAGTAAGATTTCGGTGGTTGCTTTGATGATATTCATGGTTAATGTCTCCATTGTTTAGTAATA
>JBCDDV010000821.1:0-2091 GCA_039180145.1 Cyanobacteria bacterium P01_G01_bin.49
ACAAACGCTTATATCGAGAAACTCATGGCAGTTTTGAAGAATATTGTCGTGAGAAATTTGGTCATTCTCGTCAAAAGTCAGATTATCTGATTGTGGGGGCCAATATTTATGAAAATCTCACATCGAATCGTTGTCAAATTCGGCGTAGTTCAAATCCAGGTAACAGTTTTACCGAAATATCAACTTATCTAGTAGAACATTTGCCCTTAAAAGTAATCAATTATAATTGAGTTTAATCATGTAAATGTGTGGGTTAATTGAGTGAATTCATCGGTTTGTGTGGCTTCTGGGCTTTCGTCCTCTGCTCGTCAACAATTAGCGGTCAAAGTTATCTCTAAAAACGAGCTTGTGAGTCACATAGCTAGAAATGAAAAGGTAAGTCGGAAATTTGTTTATCAACAGAAGAATATTGCTCAAAATGCTTTGAATCAGGCTTTTAAGAAGGAAGAAAAAAGCGAAGAAGTGTTATATCATCTCCCAGTTACTAGAAAATGGATATTTCAGTTGATTTTAGGGCTGATTTTCATCTGTCGCAGTTCTTATCGAGGTGTAGTAGAGTTATTAAGAGATTTATTCGATTATCCTATCAGTATTGGCACAATCCATAATCGAGTCCAAGAAGTTGTACCAGTCGCCAGAAAAATCAATAAATCTGCCGATTTATCGCCAATAAAGGTGGCATCAATTGATGAGATATTTCAGAGTAACCGTCCCATATTAACAGGAGTGGATAATGAATCTAGCTACTGTTTCCTTCTAGAAGAAACTCAACGCAGAGATGAAGATACTTGGGGGTGGTACTTGCTAGAAGCCACAGAACTGGGTTTAGATCCTAATTACATCATAGCCGACGCTGGCAAGGGGATTAGAGCAGCACACAAGGCTGTATGGGAGAATAAAGTTTTTCAAGGGGATGTTTGGCATATTTTCGACCAAGGTGCAACATTATGCCGTAGTAAGCGCCAAAAAAGCTCAAGGGGCGACCACGCAACGAGAGAAACTACAGGCTCAAATGGAAAAGACTAACTTAGGGCTTATAAGTAGTCCATTATCAGCTAAATTAAGTAAAGCTCTTGAAAATGAACGCAAGTGGCTTAAATTAGCGTATGACATCAAAATATTGGTTTATTCGTTAAGAATCGACATCTTATCTTTGGCTGGAGCCAGTTGGTCAGAACGGATGGAATTGATGGATTTTGTGATTGATGAACTCTTAATTAGGGAAACGAAGTCCCATAAAGGGATTAAATCTCTCAGAGTGGCTTTATCAAATCAAAAAGATGATTTACTCGCATTTGCTAATTTAATTGACGAAAAGTTATCAGCGATCGCTCAACAATTTAAAATTCCCATCAACTGGGTCAGAGAAGTTTGTTTATTGAGGAAAAAACCCCTTTCAACCAACAAGTATTGGCAAAAATGGAATCAGTTACAGAAGAAAATGTCCCATAAGTTTTGGGAAATTAATCAAGCTGTAGAAGAGGCTTTAAACTCAACACCAAGAGCTAGTTCACTCGTTGAAAACCTTAATTCTCGTTTGAGAAACTATTTCCATCTCAGAAAACATCTCGGTTCGGACTATCTGGAATTATTGCAATTTTTCCTAAATCATCGCACTTTTATAGAAAGCCGAAAGCCAGAACGAGTAGGGAAAAGCCCAGCCGAATTAATGACAGGGGAAAAACATCCACATTGGTTAGAAATGTTGGGCTTTGATCGGTTTCAACGAGCTTGATTCTCAACCTCTTCAGTTAATACTGATGCTCTAAAACCCAAGGGGCTTCCTGGTTCAATTCATGCTGAAAGTGTAACCCAAAAAAGCCTATTTTTGAACGACACCCAACTCTATGTCACCCAAGCGATCAATAATTATCTTCCTTTTGATGATGTTGATACCCTGCTTGAACATTATATACAGTTAACAGCAAATCATACAGTTAAAGAACCGACGGTTCCGTTGCAAAAACAGGAGATCGCCATTAAACTTAAATCAGTACAGATGCACAACAACCTAGTTCATGAGTCCGAAACAACCTTTCAAATGGCGACATTTCCAAGGAGAAATAATTTTACTAAACGTTCGTTGGTATC
>JBCDDV010000822.1:0-2079 GCA_039180145.1 Cyanobacteria bacterium P01_G01_bin.49
ACGATAAATCATTTGGGATGAGCTTAAAAAATACCCTCTTATCTCTTAGAACAACCTAATTGATGTGAAAAATCTGACTAAGAGCATTCAAAATTTGTTCTCAAATGTCCGAAAAATTATACCATTTCTCGTAAATAATTAAAGACTTAGCTTAATGGTGGGGGATAGGGATAATAACGGTTTGAAGTTTTTTTCAATTAACGTCGATTATTTGATCTCTCCTGCTACTTTTGAGAAATGGTATTAGATCGGATAGAGTTTTTTGTGTCTGAATAATTGCACTTTACTTTTGTTAGAGCAACTAACACTTTATACTGAGCTTTTTTCAAACATTATAAACAATACCTGAATATTATGAGCATTATCATCAACCACTAAAATTAATTGGCGAAGTGAATACTCTCATTAACTGTTATTTTTGATCACCATTAGGTTTAAATAATCTTTGAATTTTTTCAATTTCAAAATTTTGTGTCGTTTGAATTAACCAATCTGCCAATTGACTATGCTGAGGATAATTTTCTTTTAATATTTTTGCTTCCTGTTCGATTTTTTCTACATCTCCTGTTTGTACTGCATTTTGCAATTCTAACAGATTAAGTTCTTGAGGTAAGGTAATTTCTGAACTTGACAAAATAGTATTTGATGGTATGTGAGAGGTTTCTGAATGGGTTTTAGATTGGTAAATCCATTGAACATTTAAGAACTGTTGAATTTGCTTAAATAACTCTGCAAGTTGGATAGGTTTAGATAGAAAAGCATTACATCCTTGTTGCAAACTTATCTCTTTATCCTTCGAGGAGACGCTAGCACTAGAGGCAATGATAAGGATATTTTTAAACTGAGATAGTTTTCGTAATTCTTGAGTCATTTCTAATCCATTCATTTCTGGCATTGAAATGTCTGTAATAATACAATCAGGCTCAAATTCAATTGCTTTTTCTATTCCTTCTTTGCCTTGTTGTGCTTCGATGGTTTCAAATCCAATTCCCTGTAACAGTCTGACTAAAAATAAGCGATTACTTTCTCGATCATCCACAATTAATATCTTTCGTTTTTTCCCCTTATATCCTTTGATAGTGGGTGTGGTTTGTACTTGGTTTTTATCTACAAATTCTTGGGATTTTTTTAAAGGTAACTCAAACCAAAAGATACTACCTTTACCCAAGGTACTATGAACATGAATTTGGCTATTCATCAACTTAATAATTTGTTGACTGATTGCCAAACCTAATCCAGTTCCTTCTACCTTATTATTCGCTGATCCAGCTTGTTCAAAGGGTAGAAAAATCTTCTCTAACATATCTTCTCTAATGCCAATGCCTGTATCTTCAATTTGAAAACGAGTCATTGTCAATTGTTCTTCATCGCTTTGAAATAAACTTTCAATTTTTAAAGTAATTTTGCCTCGATTTGTAAATTTAATGGCATTACCTAATAAATTCAATAAAACTTGTCTCAATCTCTTTTCATCAGCATTTACAAAAGTTGGTAAATCCCCAGATACTTGAAAATCAAATAAAATTCCTTTTTGTTTTGTCCGAACCTTACAAATTTCTGCCACTGTTTCCAAAAAAGTAATAAGATGAAAATCATGGGCAGATAATTTTAGTTTATTAACTTCCATTTTAGAGATGTCTAAAATATCATTAATTAACGTCAAAAGATGGGTTCCGCATTGATGAATTACTTGAATATCATGTTGTTGTTGCGTCGTACAAGTTTCATCTCTTTCGAGGATTTGGGTATAGCCTAAAATTCCATTGAGAGGAGTGCGTAATTCATGACTAATATTGGCGATAAATTGACTTTTTGCCTGGTTAGCTGTATCAGCTAATTCTTTTGCTTTTTGTAATTCAAGGGTTCTTTCTTCGACACGGTTTTCTAATTCATTATTGCTTTTTTCTAAGGCAGCAAAAGAAGCATATAATTGTTGAGCCATATGATTAAAAGATTGGGCGAGTTTATGTAGTTCTTTAATCCCTTTAACTTCCACATTTTGTGCTAATTTACCTGAAGCGATCGCCTCGGATGCTTTACTGAGTTTGAGAATTGGTTTAATGATCCATTTAGAGGTTA
>JBCDDV010000823.1:0-2079 GCA_039180145.1 Cyanobacteria bacterium P01_G01_bin.49
AAAATACTCAGAGCAAACCCGACATGAACAATTACATAATTACCAATTTTTACATCAGGAACATAGGCTAAACTGACTTCTTTGACTACCCCACCAAAGCTAACTTTTCCTTTTTTGAGTAAAGGTTCATCTCCGCTAATACTGACGACTTTTCCAGGAACGGCTAAACACATTGTTATTAAGTCCTTAAAATAATAAGTGTTCCTGTTTTTGTAGCATAGTTTTTTAGAAAAAATAGTAATCAAAAAAGCTATGCTCTAATTCTTAATAAGGTTTTAAGATTAATTCTCTAAAAAATAATGCTTCACCTAACATCAGGTGAAGCATTCCAATGAAGAGAGAAACTTATGTTAAAAACAAAAAAAATTCCTCATTCTCCATTTTTAGTTAAGTTAAGCATCTTGTTCAATATAAATAAACAAAAGCCCCATGACGACAACTGGCATTAGCCAGCTGATGACGGGAATCAAAATCCAAGGTAAGTAAGACGCTGCGTATGAACCAGTCATGATTATTCTCCTGTGAGTTTTTTTTGAATTTGGTCAAGAACTTTTTCAAAAATTTGAAACAATGAAAACTGAATTTGATAGTTTTCTGGTATTT
The DNA here is from genome assembly GCA_039180145.1 of Cyanobacteria bacterium P01_G01_bin.49. GTDB lineage: Bacteria > Cyanobacteriota > Cyanobacteriia > Cyanobacteriales > Microcystaceae > JBCDDV01. The sequence goes on from JBCDDV010000823.1 coordinate 604, forward strand.
AGTTAACCATTCCTCGGAAAATAGCATCAACCGCTGAAAACTTCTCAAGCAAGAAATAAGCCATAAAAGCACTTCCTGCACCACCAATAAAGAAACCGCTAGCAAATTGACTCCAACCTTCGGAGGTCTCCATTGCGTCAGTTCCTGGCTCACATTCAGTGGCACTCTTGAGAGATACTAGTCCATGGGCATTGAGACCAATGGTGCCGAGAATAACAACCACAACTGCGGCTAATAAAGCTGCAATATGGGGGTCAGCAGGAAAATCGCGGTTAGTGCCAAGAACAACCCATGGCCCCACTAGAAAATAACCGTGAGCAAGTCCCACTTCTAAACCCCTTGCCAAAGGAGCGAGTCCTTTGCGATAGATGGGAAGATTGTTAATGAAAGCTCTTGTAAAGCCAGAGTCAGAAATAGGGGTTGATAAATGACCAGTAAAGGGATCATCATTATAGGGTTTGACAACCTGGGTATATCCGGTCTGTGTCATTTTTTTCGAGTCCTCCTAATTTTTTGGATAAGATGGCGTGACTTGTAAGATTACATTTTAGGGAAGAAGGCGCAAGACAATGGTCAAATTAGGATTTAACGTTAAAAAAATTCATTAATTTTTGTGTATAAGTAAAGATTCTTAACATTTTGACTCTAAACAAGAGAAAAAAAAGTAAGGTCTAAGATTAACCAGCATTAATCGAAACAAAATCATGGCAATGGACATAATTAAACATGGTGGCGATCCCCAAGTTGGCAACCTAGCAACTCCTGTTAATGCTTCTGGGTTGTCTCTGGCTTATGTGAGAAACCTTCCTGCCTATCGTAAGGGGTTATCGGCTAATCGTCGTGGTTTGGAAATTGGCATGGCCCACGGTTATTTTCTTTATGGGCCGTTTGCTTGGTTAGGACCACTCCGGCAGACAAGCTATGGAAGTACGGCTGGTTTCTTAGCTGCTATTGGTTTAGTATCTATTTTGACCATTGCTCTTTCTTTGTACGGGTCTGTGGGGGTTGATCAACCTATTTCTACCTTAACGATACCAGATCCTCCCCAAGACTGGGAAACTGAAACAGGTTGGGCTGAGTTTGCCAATGGGTTTTTGATTGGTGGTTGTGGCGGGGCATTGTGTGCTTATCTTCTGTGCCAGATCCCTTATATTGATCTTGTGAACAAGTTTTTAGGTTAACGTGAATTTGGGATAAGCTTGAAGGCTATTGCAATTATTGTCTAAAATGCCTACCTATCTCATTAAAGAAATAATAACTCCGAACTCCGAACTCAGGTCAGGTTAATCGAATCCCCTTCTACCATAAAGGTGGCCCTGGCGGAGGGGTGTTTTTCTTGGTCGTTTGCTCATCTTCTGTCGTTTGCTCATCTTCTGTCGTTTGCTAGGATTGAGTCTCATGCCGTAACTAATGTGACAGTAAAGGGCATGAGTTGTCGATGGTCAGATAAAGATAATCCAGAGACTCCGAGATCCG
>JBCDDV010000824.1:0-2068 GCA_039180145.1 Cyanobacteria bacterium P01_G01_bin.49
AGCAATTTCCTGCAAATTCCTGCCCATAAGTTTTAGTTATGTGTTCTGGATTGGATTTATTATTTTTTTCTTTTTCTTTTTTTTCAATCTCCAGATTATCATTTTCAGTTTCAGTCTCAATTACCTCTTGGGCATCGTCAGCCCATAAATTTTCGGCAAATTCAGCATCAGATTCAAAACCCTTCATATAGGAGGAGGTGTGATCCATCTCTTTAATTTGACCGTTGGACAAGGCTTTTAGAGGTTGTGCTTGGCAGTTTGCTTGGCGCACTACATCGGAGGGTGTGACCCAATCTTCAGATTCTTCTAGCTGTATATCTTCTAGCCGTATATCTTCTTGTATTATGTTTTTTTGAGGTTTTTCGGAATTGGATTCAGAAGCTTCTGAAGTATTTTGTGTTTCGGAGTCTATTTTAAGTTTAATATCTGCGATCGCTGGCTCTGGTTTTTCTTGGTCAAATTTGGGATGCCATAGGGGAAGATAGGCTAGTTTTTTTAAGGTGCGCTCGCTAAATGCTCTACCAAATAGCTTTTTGCTAGTCTCGCGCAGCAATTCAAGGCGTTCTCCTACTTTTTTGGGTAAAGCTATCGCCTGTTCGATTAGATGAGCTAGAGTTTGTTTTAAACGCTCCTGACAGTCTGTAGCACGCTCTAGGTTAAGTTGGCTGTTTTTGACTGTTTGCTGCCCTTTATCGTTGATTTCTTGATAGGAGGTATGACGAGTAGGATTAGTTCCTAATGCCCACCAAAATGGTTCGATAATTCTTGCCCAATGATGGCATCGCTTTTGGATTTCATGTTGGTGATGGCAATATTGTTTGTATCCTGGCAGGTTGGTAATAGTTTCTACCATGTACTGCTGTAATTCTGTACCTTCTAGGGCTTTAAATACTCGTCCGTATTTGCCTATTTCACGGATGAGGTCATTGGTTTGTCCAAAATCGGTAAAACCTTCGTTAATCAGAAATTCGGTATCTTCTTGCCACTCTCTGACTTTGCTCTTACTACTTGTGCGAATGAAGCGATATTTTCTTTGATAGTACCAATCCCTTGAGATGGATAAAACATCTCTCAATCGCCCCATATCTTGATTCTGGGCAGCCCAATTCATTTGGTCGAGGAAATCTCCTAATCCCTCAGAATAAGGGGCTAAATCATCGTCTAATAGTCTCGACCCTGTATTTGGCTGTAAGGGCAAACGATGACCGTTAAAATGGCTAAAATCAGTCCCATTTTGATTGTCTTTGTAGAGCTTGGTATTGGGAAATAATTCTAATTGCCCCCCTTTAACTTTAAACCCCGCTCCTTCTACTGCCATACGTAAGGCACAAGCTAAGTCAAAAGTATTTACTTCATCGGGGAGGGGGAAGTAAAGGTGTAATCCATCAGTCCAACTGGAGAACAAAATTACAAAACGACATAAGCCAATAAGCTCGAAAGCAGCGCAAAGGTCGTCAAACGCTTGAGGATTGTTGAAAAAATGCAACAGGCTGGTGCGATCCAAATCGACCATGCCATATTTGGTGTACTGCCCAAAGCGCACACCGAGGAGCTTTTGGCTATCTTGAAACCTACGCCACAATACGCGGGGTTGGAGCTTGTAGTTTTTGATTGTTTGCCAGTCTTTTGTGCCAACAGGGGCGGTAATGAAGTCCCAATGATGGCAAAAGTATTGGAAAAATTCTTTGGCGTTGGGGTCAGCAGGGTAAAGAAAATCGTTGGGCATTTTTCTTTACCCCCAGCCTTTTGCAGAAAGTAGAGATTCACTTTCTGTCAGCACATCAATTCTGCGGTGGTTAAAAGCCTCATTTTGGGCGTTTAACCTATGAGAACGATGATTTCTTCGGACGGCAGAAAATAGCCCTTTAATTTGCCCGATTTTGAGGGTGGGAGAGAAAACGGAATGTTCTAACTGAAAAATAAGCATCCAACATCACAAAGATTCAGAAACCTCGAAATAATGCCAGAAATTGAAAGTTTGTTTTTTGAGTTGGATCTATTATTGATCTAGATATATTTTTATCGAGTTTGTTCTAAAATGCTAAAAAGCTTACTGTGTAAAGATCGG
>JBCDDV010000825.1:0-2058 GCA_039180145.1 Cyanobacteria bacterium P01_G01_bin.49
ATAAATTGTAAACTAAAGTATCTAATAAAATTTGATTCTACTATGCTTTAGAAATAAAAGAATTGAAAGGTTACTGTATGAAACAAAGGACTTCAATAGCAGTAGTCCGAGTGTGTTAAATTAGAAACCGATAACTATTTTTCTGCAAAAATTAACCCCTTGTTAATCATAATAGAGTAAATTATCTTGTGGAGGGAATCATGTTGCGTAAAAGTGTCATTTTATTCATCATACTCGGACTTAGTTGGTTTTCCAGCAGTTCCGCACAGAATAGCACCTCACTATCTAAGGAACAGACGAATAACATTGAAGCAATTTATTTGTTTACTTTTGGTCGTAACTTGTCTGAAGAAGAACAGACAACAATTTTGGAATTTTACGAAGATCTTAAAGCAAAAAATCCTGAAGAATTTGATCGCGAAATGCAACGTGGACAAGCAGCAGCCAATGGTATTCAAGAATTAAAGAAAAACAACCCCGAACAACATATGTTAGTTGCAGCACGTGAATCGATGCAACAAAGCATTTATGGGGATCAAAAAAATGTCCCCCTCTCGCCGGAAATGCGGACACTTTTCGAGAAAGAAAAAGGCGTTCTGTCTGCCGTTCCTAGTACTGGCTACATCTACACTGAAGAAGATTTTGAAGGTTTCTTCCAGATAGGTCAGTTTATCCTCAACAAAGCCGGCTATTCTGTTCAACTAAAATCACCCGCGATCGCCTCGGTAAAGGATAGAGTTGCAGCCAACTTCCCCAAATTATCCCCTCAACAGCAGGCTGGACATTCTCAGTGGAATGTTATCTGGTTAGCTCTCCAAAACTTATATGATGATTTGACTACTGAACAAAAAGAATTGTTCGGTCGAGGTTCTAATTACCTAATCACACTTCATAAAGTAGCAGATATTCGTCAGGCACCTGGTGCATTTTGGCAAGATTTTTTTGTCATGTTAGCGGCTTTGGAACAGTCTGATAACCAACAAGTCATCGCTCTACTAGAAGCTTCTCCATCAACACCAACCAATAAACCTACAGAACAGGCAGATGATCGCGAAGAATACCAAAGAGCCCTAGATGATTGGGTTAATGGCAATTCTAGCAATTCTGATTCAGAAGATCGCGCCACTTCCAACACCGAACTCGGCAACACCTTGCAAGCTTGGATCGACCAGGGAAGAAGAGAAGCTGCTGATCGCCAGCAACGGGTCGAAGAATGGGAGCGTGAATTTAATAAAAAACTTGAGAAAATGACTCCAATGCAACGAGCGATCGTCAATTTCATCGGGACTTCTGCTGGTCTGCGCACAGCGGGTAATGCTGGTGTGATGTTTTGGCAGTAGTTTTACTGAGTTCCTATAGATGGATCGCCTCAGAAGCAACATCTTTTCTAAAAAGGAGGCATAGCAGTTCTGTGATTTTAGGAGATATTCAATGAATATTGATATTTTTGTGGGAACATGGCTACTAATGGGCAGCATCTCTATCAAGAGTGAGCTTGAATTTATTGGGGAAACCCCTGCCCCAAATAGCGTGCAAAACTGGTTGAGTGGTCAGAGTGACCAGTTGTTAGATACAATAGAGCCGACAGAAGGCTTAGTTTTAACAATTGATCCAGACGGGAAGTTTCAAGAAGAAAAGACTGGTAATCCTAAAATTCAATGGTTTGATTGTGAAGGGGTCTTGGCCACTGAGGTTAAACCATTTGGGGGTTGCTTAAAATTTTTCAAGTCAAAAGTCTATTTGATGGCTGATGAATGTCCTTCATGGGCGAAAGCCAGAGACGGGAAACTCAGATACAATGATGGCGATACAAAAATATGCGATTCTATTGAAGTAAAAAACAATCGGTTAATTCGTACAATCTCTGTCGTCACTGATGATATGTATTTTGATAGAGTCGTTGTTGTATATACAAAAGCGATCGCTTAATTAAAAGCAAGCTTTACAGTTCTTGTTATTGGTTAGGTAACTTTTCTTTGTCCGTATATTTTCCTTATTTCTACCTAAAAATATATCCCGTCCCCCCGAAGTTTGATTGATATACCAATCCCAAGAACC
>JBCDDV010000826.1:0-2057 GCA_039180145.1 Cyanobacteria bacterium P01_G01_bin.49
AAATTAACATAGGTATTAATTGGATTAAAACTAAGATGTTTTTTCCAGTTAAACGCCTGTTCAATTCCTTGAAGATTATGACTGGAGAAGCAGAAATATCCATCCGTTTTTCCCACTCTTCTAATTTCTTCAAATACTGTGACGCGATCGCCATGGGAGATATAATCAATGCCATTAAAACTAAATAAAATTAAATCAAAATAATTATCCTCAAATTTACTTAAATTCCTAGCATCAACGACTTCAAATAAAATCGATTTTTGGTTGTCTAATCCGGAAAAACGTTGTTGGCAAGCGGAAATCATTTCAGGACAATAATCAATTCCGATATACTTACCAACCCTATGTGAGAAGTGTTTTGCAGTACGTCCACCTCCTACCCCAATATCAAGCATCGTCATAGTAGATAATTGATTTTGAAGAAGATGAAGCATTACTTTTTCGGCCGGTTGCAAGCGATTTAATTGAGTATAATAGCGAACAATACCAGGCATTGAATAGATTTTTTGATTGCTATCATTTATCATATAATAAGATTTTTAGGGAACTTTTTGACTTCTGTTTTATGTTTAATTGTCAAAATCTAAACGAGAATAATTTGATTATTTTTACTCGCTACCCTGAACCAGGAAAAACGAAAACCCGCTTAATTCCTGCATTGGGTGCAAAAGGGGCAGCAACATTGCAACGTCAATTAACAGAACATACCATAACAGAAGTCAAAAAGTTGCTGCAAGAAGTTACTATTTCTATCTATTACGCAGGCAAAAATCTCGAATTGATGCAAGCTTGGTTGGGAAATGCTTTTAACTACTATACTCAAACTGGAGAAGATTTAGGTAAGCGGATGAAGTCTGCTTTTAGCGATTCTTTTGAGTTGGGATTTTCTCATGTTGTTATCATCGGAATTGACTGTCCTGATCTCAATATCGCTCTTTTGCAAGAAGCATTTAGTCGTTTAAAAAATTATGACTTAATTTTAGGAGAAGCCACAGACGGCGGTTACTATTTAATTGGGTTAAAACGGGTTATACCTGAGTTATTTCAAGATATTCCTTGGGGAACTTCTCAAGTTTTGCCTCTCACCAAACATTTGTCAGAAAAACTTAACTTAAAGACTTACTTTTTACCCATGCTATCAGATATTGATCGCCCTGAAGATTTACCAATTTGGCAAAAACATCAATAACTGAAAAGTAAAAAATATCTTGACAATAAGTTGCCCTAAAGTTGAGAAAATTCCAATAATAAGGAGGGACATAAATATATTACATCCCTCCTCTCTATTTTTCTTTTGAGTTAGATACGTCGTAGTAGATTGATTCCGTGACTATCCGTTCCACAAGTTCTGTAAAGTCCATAAAGATTACTTAATGCTAGAACATTTTCGGTTTGTCTCGGACTAGTTTTCCAAGGTTTTGGGTTACCGTAGGCATAAAAAGCTTCTACCCCATCAATATCTAACGCTGCTGCTGCGGGAATTAATTGCTTAGCAGAACGAGAATAGCGTTCAGGGTGGGCTAAAATTGCCATTCCTCCAGCTTTTTGGATAGCTTGAATCACTTTATTCGCTGAAGATAAATTTCCTTTTGGAGAATTTCCCGTTTGATAGGGTTCCATTACCGGATGTTCAGGAGTAAACCCATATCCTAAAATATGCACTTCAACATCGAGTAAACGGGACGTGATTTCAATGCCAGTCCACAGATAGGGAAAAAGTTGCGATGGTTGTTGTCTTGACGTTTCATTGATCCAATCTTGTGCTGCTTGATAACCCTCAGTAGAATGATGGTCAGTAATCGCCATCCCTTTGAGTCCAAGATTTGTTGCTTGTTTAATTAGTTCTTCTGGCGTAAGTTGCCCATCAGAACATAGGGTGTGCATATGGAAATTGTATTCATAAGGACAACTTTCAGCATGGAGAGTTGACCAAACCTCCCTTAAGGCTTGTGTATCTTGGGCAGATGGCTTAGTTGATATTGAGACAACCATGAGCAGTGCCGTAATAGGACAAAGATTGCAATTTATTACATTCTTATAACATTTCTTATTATAAG
>JBCDDV010000827.1:0-2053 GCA_039180145.1 Cyanobacteria bacterium P01_G01_bin.49
ATTTTACCGAGTCATGTTTATGAACAATATAATGGGGAAAATGCACGAGAAGCACCTGCAAATTTACTACCAATTGGAACTGGACCCTACAAAGTTATTGAATTTAAACCGGGAGATGTTGTTGTTTATGAACCAAATTCTCACTTCAGAAATGCTGAAAATCTCGGCTTAAAACGGATTGAATTAAAAGGAGGAGGAGATGCAACATCGGCTGCACGTGCTGTCTTACAAACAGGGGATGCAGACTATGGATTTAACTTACAAGTAGAAGCTCCTATTTTAAAACAATTAGAAGCGGGAGGAAAAGGAAAAATTTCTTCAGTTTTAGGAACCTTAAGTGAGCGCATTTTATTCAATTTTTCTGATCCCAATAAAGCGACAGCAGAAGGAGAAAGATCCAATATCAATAATCCTCACCCTTTTTTAACAGATAAAACGGTTAGAGAAGCTTTTAGTTTAGCTATCGATAGAGAAACAATTAGCAATCAACTGTATGGTATTACAGGAGAACCTACCGCTAATTTTTTGATCTTACCAGAAGAGTATCAGTCTCCTAATACTTCCTATGAATTTAACTTAGAAAAAGCCAATAAACTATTAGATGAGGCAGGATGGAAAGATACCAATAATAATGGAACTAGGGATAAAAATGGAATAGAAATGAAAATTGTCTTTCAAACCTCAGTCAATCCTTTGCGTCAAAAGACCCAAGAAATTGTTAAACAGGGGTTACAAGCTGTTGGCGTTGGCGTAGAATTAAAAAGTGTTGATCCAAGTATCTTCTTTTCTAGCGATCCTGCAAACAATGATACAATCGAACATTTTTATGCCGATTTACAGATGTTTACCACAGGAAATAGTAGTCCTGATCCAAGTACCTATATGAAGACTTATACTTGTGACGAAATTCCTCAAAAAGCCAATAATTGGTCAGGAGATAATTATTCTCGGTATTGTAACTCAGAATATGATCAATTGTGGGCAGCAGCCATCAAAGAATTAGATCCTCAAAAACGACAAGAAATGTTTATCGAAATGAATGATATTTTAGTCGATGATTTTGTGGTTCTTCCCTTAGTTCATCGGGCCGATGTTACAGCTATTAGTAATAGGTTACAAGGGTTTAAATTGACTCCTTGGGATCGCAATACTTGGAATATTAAAGATTGGGAAATTAAGTAATTTTAGAGGCTATTATGAAAGTAAACTTTTACTAATGCAACCAGAGCTAAAAAGAGTATTGGTAGTGGGAGCAAGTCGCGGAATAGGAGCAAGTGTGGCCCAACACTTTAAAAAACGCGGTCATCACGTAATTGCTGTGTCTAGAACTTTACCAGTTACAGGAGAGTGGATTCAAGCAGATATTGCAACGGCAGAGGGGATTAGAGCAGTTGCAGATGCAATAGATGATACTAGGATTGATGCCTTGTTATACATGGGAGGGGTATGGGAAAACAATGCTTTTACCCATCACTATGACTTTATGACTATTTCTGATGAAGAAACTCGATATGTGATTAGCGTAAACACAATCGCACCGATTGAAATTACGAGACAACTAGCTAATAATCTAGCAAAATCTGACAATCCAAGAGCAATATTTATGGGATCGGTTTCAGGACTAGAAAATTGTGCTTCAAAAGAGGTGGCTAATACTGCATCAAAATTTGGACTGAGAGGCGCAGTACAATCATTAAGGCTGGCACTTCACAGCCATAATATTGGATTTACGGTAATCAACCCAGGAAATGTTGCCACAGAAGAAGTTTTAGCTGATATTAATGAGGGTAGATTTCCGCTTCAAGTACCTATTCCTATCAAAGATCTAATCTCTAGTATTGAATGGATTTTAGCACTCTCTTCTGCTGTCGATGTTGTAGAAATTAACCTTCAACAAAGATAACAACACCAACTATAATTTCTCGATAACGAATATTAATCGACATACCTACTTTAAACACTATCTATCTAGCTATTAATGAAAAATGGTACATGAATGTTTTTATAAATAGTATGACTACTCTTTTGATTAGATTTAAGCTAACTCATCAAA
>JBCDDV010000828.1:0-2051 GCA_039180145.1 Cyanobacteria bacterium P01_G01_bin.49
CTTCGTTTACTAGGAGATAATACTTTCGGTTTTGAAGATACACCCAATGGTGGTGATTTAGACTTTAACGATATGGTCTTTCAAGTTAATCTTTCTGCTGTCTAGAAAATGGCAAGTAGGAACACAAAATAAATTACAAGGTTGACAAAGGCAAGGGGCGATAAACAGATTAGGTTAGTCTACTTTTATAACCGGATTTAGTAGAATCTCGACCTCGTTTAGGTTATTTTCTCCTATAAAATTGGGCTAATTGATGAGGTGAAATTCCCCAATAATAGCCAAGAATAACTAACTGATTAATGATAGTTGTTTTGAGAATTCCTAGTTTTTGCCAACGACGACTAGATGTAATGACTTTTTCCGAAGCAATGGTTATTTTTCCTTGTTTTTTGAGTTTTTGAATCAAAACAAAATCTTCCATAATAGGTAAATCAGCAAAACCTCCCATTTCTTGAAACACTGATTCCTTAAGAAAGATAGCTTGATCGCCATAGGGAAGAGACAAAAAACGCGATCGCCAATTAACTAATTTTTCAACTAATCGTAAAGCAAGCTGATTACTATCAATTTTTAGTTGAAACGCGCCCACAATATTAGTCGGCTCTGATAAAATCTTTTTAACAATCGATGGATAATCTTTAGGTAAAATAGTGTCTGCATGAAGAAATAAAAAAGTATCTCCAGTCGCCGCCAATGCACCCTGATTCATTTGAGAAGCGCGGCCGGTTTGAGAAGCAAAAATAACCTTGACTCCCATATTTTGAGCAATGAAAACCGTATTATCTTGACTTCCTCCATCAACCAGAATAACTTCAATTCCAGAGTAACCCAACACACTGATTAAGTTTTTTTCAATAATTCTTTCTTCATTTAAAACAGGAATAATAACGCTAATTTTCATCACTCACTCTAGGGTTGCTGAGACAATAATAGATAATTATGGATTTTCTAGGTGCGAGAAACACCTTCCTCTGTTAAATTGACTAATGTAGAACTTATCCTTAAAGTCTCTAGATGAAAACTCCTGTATCAATCTGGCTTCTTGTAGCCAGGACTGACGTTCCTTATCTGCTGCAAACAATTCCTCATCTATTACGGTCTTGCAACTACCCTTTTGTCGAGAGGGTTTTGGCAATGGATACTGCTCCTTTAACAGGGGATAAACGTTACAGATATGATACAGGGAATCAAGAACAATTAGAAGAAGCCTGTCAAACTTTAATTGCTCAAGGAATGATTGATCGCATTGCCAAAATTGACTACAATCCAGACTTAATTAAAACAATTTATGAAAAGTATTTCGGCCCTGAACAAGCACCACAAATGCTCAATCATACTCATAATTGGAAGGGGTCAACAGTTTATGCCTCTTTGTATTGTATAGAAGCGTCAGCAACGGATCATTATTTACATTTTGATGCGGATATGCTTTTGCACCAAAATCCCAATTATGATTGGATTAGTGAGGGAATAAAATTAATGGCAGCAGTTCCGACAATCTCTGCTATTCGTCCCCTTTGTGGACCTCCTCATCCTGATGGAAAAAAATTTCATGCTAATAATTATATTAAAGATGAGCGAGGATTTTATGGGCATAAATTTTTTAGTATGAGAGCTTATTTAATAGATAAAGAACGCTTTGCTAAACTTGCTCCCATTCCCTTACTTTGGAAGTTTTCTCCCTTATGGTCATACCATTTACCGAAACCTTTGCAACCATTAGCTGGTAAAATTGAGAGAAAATTACGGAATAAAAAAAATCCTGTTCAAGGTGCTATTGAATCTTTTGAACCAATGAGTAGTAAAAAATTAAAAATGACTGATTTTGTAAGAGCAGATCTATCATCAAACGAAGCTTGGACAATTCATCCTGCAAAACATGGAGCCGATTTTATTGAAGTACTTCCTAAGTTGATTAAACTAGTTGAAAAAGGAGACTATCCTTTAGAACAAGCTGGTTATTATGATCTCGTTTTAGACGCGTGGACAGAACTTTTGGCAACACAGTAATTTGGTTGTAATTCAACTTTTTTTGAAGATATTCTAATTAC
>JBCDDV010000829.1:0-2051 GCA_039180145.1 Cyanobacteria bacterium P01_G01_bin.49
CGCTCGTTTTCATCCCAGGTCTAAAGACACTGGGCTTTCAACATCGCTTTTTGGTAATCATGGATATTAACACTTAGGCTGAACTGAACATAATAACCGTCAGCGCGACGGACTATTCTAACTCGTTTAATCTCATCAACTGGGTAAAAGTTGAGATCACGAGTTCCTTTAAGCTTTAAGGTTCCAATTCCTTTCTTGTCAGTGAAAGTTATCTTTTTCCTATCTTCAGATAGTTTCCATCCAGAGTGTTTGTATTCTACAGAACGGTTATTCCTCTGAAACTTAGGATATCCTTTCTTTCCTTTTATCCCCTTCTTACGGCGCTCACAAGCCCCTGCGTTCGACGCAGGGGACGGCACCTTACAATTGTTCCTCGCTGCGCTGCGGCGCGATTGCTCATAGAACCTAGAAATAGCAGCCCAAGCTCTCTCAGCAGCAGCCTGTCTAGCAGTTGAGTTTAATTCTCTAGCAAAGACATATTCTTTAGCTAGAACAGCACAGTGTTTATTGAGAGAATATTTGTTAATCTTATCCTCTCTTTTTCCATCTATCCAAAGCCTTAAAGCTTTGTTTCGGATAAATTGTACAGTTCTAATAGCATCATCAATGGCTACTTGCTGATATTGCTTAGGATATGCTTTCATTTCTAAGACAATCATTGTTTATCGACCTCAAACAACTACTTTTTTATGCTAATATAGATCAGCACAAAACGGTGAGATAGAAGGGTCGCTTTCATCCCTTCACCGGAGGTGAGGGTCTTCCCGCTCAATAGATAAATTGCGACTGCCCGACAAATGTTTTTTTACGTTAATAAAAAAGGTTTCTGAACTTCTATCTTCGATGACATACTCTAAAATTCCAGGAGAATCCTGATTCAAAGCCGTCCAGATCAATTTGGTACTGTATAGGTAATAGGAAGTTTCGCTTTACGGGACAGTCCATCATCAGGAGGACTAAATTTCATTTGGCTGACAGCTTGAACTGCTGCCTTGTCAAGATCGCTGTTGCCACTGGTTTCGGCAACTTGTGGAATACTAACACTGCCATCAGTTTCTACCTTAAATTGGACAATTACCCGACCAGGAACTTTCTTTTCAAGACTACTAGGATATTGGGGCTGACAAGCACTAATACATTTTAAAGATAGCCATGAAGCTTCCGTATTGGAGGAATCTCCGGTTCCAGTGGCATTGGTGGCGTTTTTTGCTCCTTCTGTCCCCAATTTGGACCCTTCTTCTTCTCCCTTCGAGGTTCCTTGATTTCCAGCAACTGAACCAGACCCTTGAGTGCCAGTTAAGGTTTTCTCCAAAGACTGACTTCCCGATGAAGCGAGGGGAATTGGTCGAGGCGCAGGTGTAGAAGGATTTGGTATGGTTTTGGGTTGAGGCGAAACAGGTTGCTGAGAAGGCGCAGGTAAAATTTGCTTGCTAGATAGGCGAGCTTCTTGAACTTGCTCTGATGGGGATGGGGTTGTCGGTTGTGGTTCTGGTTTGATAATTTGTTCGGGTTCTACTTTGGCCACGTCTGGTTCTGGTGGTTCAACAAATTGGAGTTCAATGGGCTTAGGAACAGTTTCAGAAGCATTTTTCTTAGCGTTCTTGTCGCTTAACCAAGAGAACCCTATGCCACTTAACAAGTGCAGTAAAGCAGAGAAGACGAACCCATAAATCGTAAAGGTTTTTAGAGCTTTTTGACTTTGATTACGATACTTGTTACAGAAAGTTGATAGACTCATGCTGGCAATTTAAACATTGGAGAGGCTGAAGGCCTGATGATATCCTTCTTAACCTCAGTTACCTAATATTCTAAACTAAAGAAACTGTGCTTTGGCACGAATGCTAACATTTCTGGTTAATCTTAATAAGCGAGTACATCAAACGAAGACGCTTGGGTCGCACCGCAAATGCTAAATGAAATCAATGACAGTCTCAATACAATCTAATATGAAATCCGATTAATTAATTAACGCAAGTATTGGTTTTCGGCCACCAATGGAAACAAGTCAATCCACTAATGAATGCGGGCTGTTTCATTAACACTTTTAAACG
>JBCDDV010000830.1:0-2047 GCA_039180145.1 Cyanobacteria bacterium P01_G01_bin.49
AGCTTGATTGATTAAATCAAGATATTGATTTTTAGAAATTATCCTCCAAATTTATCAAATTAAAGTATGTTATAGTTAATTTGAGTACCTTTTTAGAGTTTTAATTGCTTTAGTTATAACCTGTTTTCCTTTAGACAAAGTCATTGGTAATAACGAACTTCTTTTTGTCTTAAAAAATGCCAATGCGTGATTCAGAGAAGGTTCGTAATATTGGTATCCCCAATAATTCATTACATCGGGATTTTTTTTAAGAACTTTATTAATTAATATTAGGTCATTAATTGACAAGTTATCGATTTTCTTTTGATTCAAATTGACAAACCCTCTTTCAAGAGCTCCATCAATAGAATGAACTTTAAAGCTTTGATCGTACTTGAGGAACCCTATTTGAGGTAGGAAGGATTGTATCTTTTCAGAAATCAACTCGGGATTTTCAACTAATTCCTCGTAAGTAAAACATAGAGTATTTTTCAGTTTTTCTGCATTTTCTGCTTGTTGTTTGAGACAGCGCAGTGTAAATTCGGCCGCTTCTTTCGCACTCCAATTATTGCGACGAATTAAGCCTTCACAATGTGCATATGGATTTCTGACCATTAACAAGAAATAGACAGGGTTGAAATGCTCTACAATTTCATTTGTACGAATTATATGGGGTGGACTTTTTTCAACCAGCAATGGCTTATCTTGATCCCAATATCGATCCCAAATCTCTTTGATATTCTGCCATGGAAGTTTCAGATCAGAATTCCAAGGATCTTGTCGCATTACTTTTTTGACTTCAGGAAGAAACTGGCCTTCCCAGGGGAGTGATGAGACAGCATTGGAGGTAGATACTAGCCTCAAAAGTAGTGTAGATCCTGAATAGGGTGGACAGAGAATGAATATGTAAGTGTTCATGTTGTCTTTGCGTCCTCTAGAAAGCTAATTTTAATAGCAAGTTAAAATAAATTGAGTTGAGAAGAGAAATCACCATCCTATTTCCTAGAAAAATGAACGAACAACAAATTTCAGTCGGCAGTAAAGTGTCTCTTGTTGCCCGTCCTCCTTATCTCAAAACGGCTGATCCAATGCCCATGTTACGCCCGGCAGATATCTTGGACATTGGCGATGAAGGAACTGTTATGGATCGTCGTCCTGGTGGCTATTGGGGAGTCAAATTTGCTAGAGGAACCTTTTTAATGGAAAGTCAATATATTGCTCTTTTAACCACCCAGGAATCATCTCACACCGAAGTTTAACTATTTAGTTGCTTTAGGTTCTTGTGGGGGCGACTTTGGGCGTTCTAATGCAATATCTTTTAATTGCTCTTTATACTCAACAGGTGCCTTGAAAATAGCATCTTCAAATAAGGTTTGTGCTTCTGTTTCTTGCCCTTGCTGTCTTAACATTATTGCTTTGGCGAAAAGAGGACGAAAATCGTCAGCGTCGCCTTTAATTGCTCGGTCATAAGTAGCCAGAGCATCATCATAACGCTTTTCTTCTGTGTAAATTTCTCCTAATAGTAACTGAAGTGACGTTAAATTAAACCCACTTTCTGATGGAGACTCCTCAGATTTTTCTTTGATTTCTTGGGTTAAAGTATTTTGAACTAAATCAATCGCTTCTTGAGAACGATTTTGTAACAGCAAAAGATCGACGATTCCCTTCAACGCCAGGATTTCTCCAGGATTTGCAGCTAAGATCTGACGATAAGTAGCTTTTGCTCCTTCATAATCTTGCAACTGCTGCTTTGCTTGTGCCAATAATATCCCATAATTAGGTTGCTGGGGATTGAGTTGGGCTAGTTTTTCTAAAGGCGCGATCGCCTCGGAAAGTTTTCCTTGTCTAATTCTCGCTTCAAGTAATCCTCGTAAGGCATTTTGGTTATCAGGTTCTCGTTCTAAAACCAGTTGATAACCTAACGCTTCGTTTTCTAGTTTAGCGGTTTCAGGGGTCGCTAAAGACGAATTTTCAGGTTGACTTGCTTGGACAATGCTACTAACCAAAGGTAAGATAGAAAACGAAATCAAAGCTAATAGCATTAACCCTAACGTTACGTAAATCCAGC
>JBCDDV010000831.1:0-2041 GCA_039180145.1 Cyanobacteria bacterium P01_G01_bin.49
GTCCAAGCTTCTAGTAAACGCGACTTTGGTTCATAAATTGTCCATTGATTGAGATATTCATCTCGCAAACTTCTCAAAGAGAATAAAGAAAGTTGATTATTTCGAGCAAAAAACAATTCAAACATATCAAAGAAGGGATGAGAAATACAGCTATCCGTCCAATCAAAAAACAGATAGTTATCTTTAAACAAAGCAACATTTCCTAAATGTAAATCCCCATGAACTAATGTCTGCGGTATTCGATAACCAGCAAGTTTAAGGCATAAGTTTTTTAACTGTGGAGCGATCGCTTGCAGTTGTTTAATTTCGGTGGATTCTAATTGAGATAGGGCATTTTCATCCTGAAACAAAACATCAATTTGAGTTTCTAGGCGATTTAAACGTCGATCTAAACAACCTACACTCAATAAAGTTTCTCTATATTGAACTGATTTTATTTGTATTTGAGCGAATAAACGATAAATATCTTTTTTCAATTTGCTAGGTGCATTCCTACCAATAGGTTGTCCGAAATCCGCTAGTAACATCCAGTGTTGTTGAGGATCTGTACTGAGTACAGTCGGAAGATGTTCGGGAAAAAATTTGGCAAGTTTAGCTGTTACGATTGGTTCGTCACAAAAAAGAGGTAATCGAGAAGCTTCCTTCAAATAAATATTGCCAGCAGTGGTACTAACCCGCAACACACAAGAAATTCCCCAGCTTTTGCTATAGTATACGGGAGAAAGTTGTTTATAATTTAATTTTTGTAATTGTTCTTCAATCCATTGAGTAGCCGAGTCGAACCAACCAACTCTTGCCCAAGGTGGACGTAATTTAGGAATATCTTTGTTGGCAATTTCTGTTAAATATTTCTCTATCACTGATTTCTGTTCAGGTATTATTAGAGATAGGTTTCTCAACGTCTCAAGGGCGATCCAAGAACCTTCTTTTAGTTCTTCGATAGAACCATCTTGTTCGAGTACATAGATTCCGTAAATTCGACGGTTCGATTTATCGTAATGCTGATTGGCACAGTATAGAATATTGACTGTAATTCCCAATTGTTTGGCTATTTCTTGCTTAATAGTGCCGAAATCATAATAGTCTATCTCTTGATTGACAGAAATATTGAGCAGAGACCAATTATTTCCATCCCGTAGCATTAAAACCTTTGGTTCAGTAGGATGAGGCAGAATCCCATAAAGATAAGATGTCCATTTGCCCTTAAACAACTTAGCGATCGCCTGGCCAAAAACTAACAACATAGAAAGATTAGACGTTGAACCTAGAATGATAGTTTAGCTTATGAGCATTTTTTCATTATGGAAGTCGCAAGCAATTCAATCTCTATTAACTCGCCTAACTTCTCAATCAAGCTTATGCTTTTTTACATCAAAACCTTTTCTACCCTTTCTAATTCTAAATCTGAAAAATAATCAATTGCCCAATTAGAAATTCGCTGCATAAAATGATAAGGATAAGTGTTAGCAATACCAACAACTTGCATTCCGGCTCGTTTTCCAGCTTCAATTCCTACGGGAGTATCTTCAATAACTAAACAGTTTTCAGGATGTAGTTGCAAAGTATTATCCAATTGATTGAAACGCTCAACGGCCAATAAATAACCATCGGGTTCTGGTTTACTATGTTGAATATCATCACCGCCAATAATGACATCAAAATAAACGCTTAAATTAGCTTTTTTTAGTATAAATTCTACCTCAGCACAGAGAGAACCTGTGACTAAGCCGATTCTTAAATTACGTTTTTTTAGTAGGGTTAAAAAATCAACAACTTCTGGGTAAATTGGAATTTTTTCCAAGGTTTCTATTCGTTTTCGGTACGCTAAAGCTTTTATTTCGATTAATTTTTTTAAATAATCATCAGAAACAAATCGTCCCCGACGGGATAAAATATCTTTGAGACAAACCTGATCGCTTCTTCCTAAACATAAGTCCTGATATTCTGCGGGATCAGGTCGTAAATTTTCTCCCAATAAAATATCGTTAATTAGTTCTTGATGAATGACTTCATCGTTAATAATTACACCATTAAAATCAAA
>JBCDDV010000832.1:0-2027 GCA_039180145.1 Cyanobacteria bacterium P01_G01_bin.49
CATTGGCTTATGCGTTAATTTTGCTCAGAAGAGACGGCTATCCCTGTATTTTTTATGCCGACTATTATGGCGCACATTATCAAGATTATGGTGATGATGGCGGTGAGTACGAAATTTGGATGGACAGTCATCAGTGGCTCATTGATAGGTTTTTACAAGCCCGTCAGAACTATGCTTTCGGCGATCAATATGATTACTTCGACCATGCTAATTGTATCGGTTGGACACGTCTGGGTGATGAAGAACATCCAGGAGGAATGGCTGTGGTATTGAGCAACGGCGAAGACGGGACGAAATGGATGGAAGTAGGTCAACCCAACCAAACCTATATTGATTTGACTGAGCATATCGAAGAACCCATCGTTACTAACGAGGAAGGGTGGGCCGATTTTCGGTGTCCAGCAGGTTCAGTCTCAGTTTGGGTTCCACAATCATCTAATTAATTTAAGCAGGGAGGTTAGGGGTTAATGGTCAATCATCTAAGTCTCCCAGTTCCGCTTTCTGTTCCCTAGGGTGCAGCACTATAGATACCCTGAGACAAGGCAAAGTCCTTGATGATTTGATATCCCTTTATAAACCCGTTCCTAAAACCGCTACTCTAGATCAAGGAGACGACAACAGGAGTAACGTAAGTGGCCATCAAAATTGGTTTACTCGGTTTGGGAACGGTAGGAACAGGAACCGCAAAAATTCTGCTCGATCCTGTCGGACGTAACCCCTTATTGGGAGAGATTGTTATTAGTAAGGTAGGGGTGCGATCACTTGATAAACCCCGCCAAGTGGAATTTTTACCAGGAATCATGACGACAGACTTAGACGCTATTGTTAGTGATCCTGACATTGAGATTGTGGTGGAATTATTAGGGGGAGTCGAACCTGCACGCTCACTAATATTACAAGCTATTTCCCAGAAAAAGCATGTTGTCACAGCTAACAAAGCGGTAATTGCCCGTCATGGTGATGAAATCTACGAAGCAGCCAACACTGCAGGGGTTTATGTCCTCTTAGAAGCTGCTGTTGGGGGTGGTATTCCCATCATCAAACCCCTCAAACAGTCTCTAGGGGCTAATCGTATTACCAGTATAGTTGGCATTGTCAACGGTACTACGAACTACATTTTGACCCAAATGACCTCAGTAGGGGCCGATTTTGAGGCAGTCTTGGCCGAAGCGCAAAAACTAGGCTACGCTGAAGCCGATCCCACTGCTGATGTGGATGGCTTAGATGCTGCTGATAAAATTGCCATTTTAGCTTCACTAGGGTTTGGCGGACGGGTGAAAAGAGAAGATGTCTATTGTGAAGGAATTCGCCAGGTTAGTGCAGCAGATATTACCTATGCCGAGCAACTGGGTTTTGTGATTAAATTACTGGCGATCTCGAAGAGGTCAGCTTCGCGACGCGCCAAGGAATCCAGGGAGAAGGCATCTGATAACTTACAGTTACGGGTCCATCCCACCCTAGTTCCTAAACAGCACCCCCTCGCTAATATTAATGGCGTTTATAACGCGGTTTTAGTAGAAGGCGATCCTCTCGGACAAGTGATGTTTTTTGGGCCAGGTGCTGGTGCTGGCCCGACAGCGAGTGCAGTAGTTTCCGATATTATGAATATTGTGGCTATTCTCAAAAGCAGTAGCCCTGATAATCCTCTCGACCCTTTATTGAGTTGTGTTCATCAGCACTTTTGTCAAATTACTTCTATAAAAGAAATAGAAACTCGTTTTTATGCTCGTTTCCTCACCAAAGATTTACCAGGAGTTATCGGCCATTTAGGGACAACCTTTGGAAATCATCAAGTCAGCCTAGAGTCAGTGGTACAAATCGGATTTCAAGAGGAACTGGCTGAAATTGTGGTGGTTACTCATCATGTTTGCGAAGGTAATTTTCGGACTGCCTTAGACGAAATCCACAATCTAGAAGCGATTGATAGTATTCCGAGTATTTTACGGGTTTTATAGGTCGGTGAGTCAACGGTTATTACTTTGGGTTTTTCTGCTTCTGCGGCTATTTTCTCTTAATGCTGCAGTAGC
>JBCDDV010000833.1:0-2021 GCA_039180145.1 Cyanobacteria bacterium P01_G01_bin.49
CAAATTCTCAAAAACACGCACTATGGGAGAGTGTGGGAAAACTGCTTTGTGCGAGACTCAATCAGCATCCCCTTTGGGTGAGTACATCAGGATTAGGAGTATCCTGGTTGCACATTAGATTAGATTGCTATCCGAAATATTACAACTTTAACCCGTACAAGATTAATGAACCTTAAGTTCCCAATAACTCATTTATGGTAGAGTTTAAATCAGTATTTCTAACAATTTAGAGTTTGTTATGACATCTTCGACGACAGGCGCTGATGCGGTTGATGAAGCGATTGCTCAAGGGATTGATCTAGACGGAACACCGATCCCCTCATCTAAATTAAACTTGTACCACGAAGTAATGGCTTTAGAGGGGCAACGTCAACGCAGTGGGGTAACCAATACGATGCGCTCTCGCATTGTCCGAATAGGGGCCAAACATCTTGACCTTGAACAACTCAATCAACGTCTAAGAGAAGCAGAGTTTGCTCCACTCAAAGAGAAAGAAATTGCTTTTTACTACGGGGGAAAATAATCAAAAGGTTCTTATGAATTTGAGGGATTTATTGTGGGATGGAAAGACTTTTTAGTAATGTTCGATTCACAAAGGTTCAAAACGAAGTCAATGAGAAATGGTACGATTGGCTTTCTGATATGATTCCCATTCCCTATTTTGAAAATAAAGAATGCCGTATTCGTCTCGAATTGAATGACGACGAGATTGAGCAGTTTCATAGGGAAATCGAGATTACATACAGTTAATAATACCTTGCAGCTAAATAGCAATCATCGACAACAAACTAAGCCACATCTTTTCGCTTACTATCCACTGAAGTTTAGACTACAAGCTCCAAGCGCCATACTAGACGGTACGGTTTTATTATGTAGAAAAGCGTATAAAAATTCGTCTTAGCCGATTCCGTTGCAAAATTTTTCAAGAGTTACAATTTTATAGGTTAATAAGTCTAATTCTTTAAAATGTTAAAATAAGTCAAGGAAAACGCTTAAACAATATCTATGATTCATCAACCTTTAGCGGTTGTTCTTTTATCAGGGGGGTTAGACTCTGCCACTTCAGCAGCGATCGCCATTTCTCAAGGATACGAAATTATTGCACTCTCTCTACGCTACGGGCAACGCCATCATCGGGAGTTATCAGCAGCAGAAGCAGTCGCCAAAGCGTTAAAGATTACTCAACATTACGTCATTGACGTTAATATTGCCCAGTGGGGTGGTTCTTCTTTGACTGATAATAATTTGTCTCTTCCCCAAGAAGGTATTAACCCTGATATTATCCCTTCAACTTATGTTCCTGGAAGAAACACCGTTTTTATTGCGATCGCCCTCTCTTTGGCTGAAGCCAAGAACGCAAACGCTATTTTTTTGGGTATCAATGCAGTAGACTATTCAGGGTATCCTGACTGTCGCCCTGAGTATTTACAGGCTTATCAAACTTTAGCGACTCTTTCTTCAAAAGCAGGGTTAGAAGGTCATTCCCCTCAATTAATCGCCCCGTTGATTAAAGATACTAAGGTAGATATTATACGTCGTGCTGTTAACTTAGGGGTTCCTATTCAAGATACTTGGTCTTGTTATCGAGGAGAAGCCGAACCCTGTGGATTATGTGATTCTTGTCGTATCCGCGATCACGCCCTTATTGAAGCAGGATATCCTGACTTAGCCACACCAAAAGGACGAGAATTTTATCAAGTTTAGGGGAATTAATTACGGTAAAATATAAAATTCAAAGACTCAAATTTTACTTGTTTCAAAGTTCAACATCGTTTTTCAGCTTCAAACTTTTTCGTCTCTTACTAATTTCTAAACTCCTAAACTCCTCTCCAGATATGTCCCATTCTACCGATATTAAAACCTTAGCCCGTTGGATGTGCGCTGACTTTAGTAACCAAAAACAAGCCTTTGAAAATCCCCCATTTTATGCCCATATTCGGGTTTGTATTCGTCCCTTACCTCTAGATGTTTTTGCCGAACCCAGTTTATTTTTAGAACAAGCTTATGACTTTATGTTAGAC
>JBCDDV010000834.1:0-2019 GCA_039180145.1 Cyanobacteria bacterium P01_G01_bin.49
GGGGTCAGTGTCTCCAGAGGGTTGAGAACAAGCTGTCATAACACTTAAGCTCAGAATTGAGGCGACTAACAAGACTGATGAATACTTAAATTTCATAATGAATTTCCTAAAGTAAGTTTTTACTAAAACTTTTCTCTATGATTATATAAGAATTTTTCTTATGTTACCTTAATATAATCTATAAATTACCTTAAAATAAGCTGTGAATCTTACTGATTGGTTAGTAACAAATAATGGGTTATGTCAAAGGTGTCCCGTTTCAGATAACTGGCAATGGCAAGATAAAATTTATCGTCTTTATCGATTTTTAACGAATGTTGAAGATATTTTAGAAAAGACTCAAAATGAGCAAGAAATCCTGCAATTTATTCGTCCTCTTGTTCGTCGTTTATTGGCTAGTTCTTATTGGATTCAAGGAGAATATATTTGGCCAGATGCTAAGCAAGGATGGTCAGTTCTTAATCTTTATGATGATATAGATTTTAGCTTAACACTTCAAACAGTGGTTTGGTTACCAGGACAAGCATCTACGATTCATAATCATGGAACATGGGGATTAGTGGCAATTATTAGTGGGGAAGAAAAAAATTTATTTTGGCGCAGAAAAAAAGATATTGAACATCAACATATCATTGAAAAAGTCGGAGAAAAAATTATCAAAGCGGGAGATATAATTAGTTTTACTTCTGACGCAATTCATTCTATTGAGGTAGTAGGAGAAGAACCTGTGATTAGTTTTAATCTTTATGGTAAGACTAATTACGAACAGAGATGGAAATTTGATCAGATTAATCATACGGCAAGGAATTTTTAAGATTGATTGTTTCTTATTGGACAGAGGTTCCTATGGCTTCAGCAATATGAGAATATCCCTTTTTTTCTAATTGTTCAATTAACCCTTTCAAAATTTGGGGAATGAGCCAAGGGCCTTGATAAATCCATCCGGTATATAGTTGTAATAAGCTAGCACCTGCTGTTATTTTTTGCCAAGCATCTTCTGGAGTAAAAATACCACCAACACCAATAATCGGTAATTTTCCTTGGGTTTGTTGATAGATGAAACGAATAACGTCTGTCGATCTTTCTTGTATCGGTATTCCGCTAATTCCTCCGGCTTCTTCTTCAATTTTATTGCCTGTCTTTGCTAAAATTTTTGTGTTTAGTTGTTGCCGTTTAATGGTGGTGTTTGTTGCAATAATTCCGGCCAATTTATAGGTTTGAGTTAAGTTAATAATCGTCTGAATTGCTTCAGACGATAAATCAGGAGAAATTTTAACGAAGAGGGGTTTTTGTTGTTTATTTGCTGCTTGTAATTCAGCTAAAATTGTTTGCAATTGCTCTCCTTCTTGTAGCGATCGCAGTCCGGGTGTATTAGGAGAACTAACATTCACAACAAAATAATCTGCCCAGTTTTCAAGATAGCAAAAACTCTCGACATAGTCAGCCGCAGCCTCATTTAATGGGGTGATTTTTGACTTACATAAGTTAATTCCTAGGGGAATGGAACGAAAGGAATGCTTACTGGTTGCTTGCAAGGTTTGGGCGATCGCTTGGGCCCCTTGATTATTCGCGCCAAGGCGGTTTAATGCAGCCTTATCTAAGGGTAAACGGAATAAACGAGGTTGGGGGTTTCCTGGTTGGGAATGGAGGGTTACAGCCCCAATTTCAGCCAATCCAAAGCCTAAATGACCCCACATTCGCGCTGCTGTTCCATTTTTATCACATCCTGCTGCTAATCCGACAGGATTATTAAAGTTTAGTCCCCACAGAGTTTGTTGCAGACGAGGATCGTTAACACAGAAGCTATGATCTAGTTGAGAAATGAGCCAATTTCCCCAAGAAGTTTGGCGAGAATTGTCAAGATGACTTAAACTTTTTAAAAGTTGTTGATGGGCATTTTCTGGGTTATTTTGAGTCGCGGTTAAAAGTAGGGGATAGAACGGTTGTAATGAGTTAAACATATTGTTGATGGGTCATTGTTAATGGTTCATGGTTCATTGTTGATTCAGGAAGCATGAC
>JBCDDV010000835.1:0-2018 GCA_039180145.1 Cyanobacteria bacterium P01_G01_bin.49
CCCAGAGCATTATAGACTAGTGCTTTATTTTGTGGCTCAATTTTTTCTCCAGTCTTTAATGCTTTTTGTAGCAAACTCACTGCTTGAACGTATAATTTTTTATCGAGATATAAACTACCGAGTTCATAATATTCTTGCGCTGTTCCTTTCTCCTTTTGTAGCTTCTTCTGGAGTCTAGAAAAGCGACTTTCTAGACGGCGACTTTTAAGAATTTCCAAGAAAACAAAAATCGCTAATGCGGCTAAAAAAATGACAATACCTGACAGATAAATAATAGGAAGGGTTTCATCCATGGGTGCTAATTTCCTAATTAGTGATCATTAATACCAGGGAAGTCCCCAGTATTTAGCCCTTTCTGTTAACCAACCAGAACGCTTCAAACGGCTAATAGCCTGATTAACATGGCTCTGTAGACTAGCATACTGCAATCCTTTGGGCATCACCACCCCTAATGCTTCCCCCGATAGACGAACAGGCAATTGATAATATTGGGGATATTCTTGTATCCATCCCGCTAAAATGCTATTGTCAGCAGCAAAGGCATCAATCGTTCCTGCTTCTAATAAAGTCAACGCTTCTTGATAAGAACTAACCCCTGCTAATTCTGCTTGGGGAAGTTCAGCGCGAATGACAGCAATTGTACTAGATCGCTCAAGAACGCCGACTTTAGCTGAAGATAAATGGGATAAAGCGCGAATTTGGTAATTATTGGTAATAATTCCTGTCCCGTCAAGATAATAATAAGAACTAAAATTGACGAGTCGCCCACGTGAAGTATTAATAGTCACTCTGGCGATCGCTAAGTCAACGTCTCCATCAATCACTTTTTGTAATCTTTCTTGGTTACTGACAGGTTGTAAAATAACTGCTTGAGGATCTCCCAAAATGTCCTTTGCTAACTGTCTAGCGAGATCAATTTCTAATCCTTGTAGCTGATTTTCTTCATCACTAAAACTGAGGGGACGCATATTATCTTTAACTGCGACAATTAGTTTACCTCGTTCAATAATTTCTTCTAAACTAGCTGCAATAATTGGACTGCTTTCTAAGCCTAATAGTAAGCTGATTACCAAGCTTGAGATAATTTTTTTTATCATATTAACAACTAATTGTTAATTTTTTTCATAGATAGTCGCTACTTAATTACGCTCTTCCTTTCGAGTTTCATAGAAAAGCAAAATTTGGATGGTAACTAAATAGACCAATACTGACCGTTATCTTAACGAGATTATCTTTAATTTGCAACCTTTATTTAGTAATAGAATCACAGGGTTTGAAAAATTGTTTTTATTGTTCGCTGCCTTATAATTTTAGTCCTTTAAGCGATCGCTCTTTTTCTGCTTCTCTTAATTCCTTTCCTTGAACTAATATTTTAAATCCTCCTAATCCTGTGGGATTAATTAATTGATGAAGAGCATCTCGACGATTTAAAATTTCAGGTAAGGCGTATTGACCATTGGATAATTCTGCTAAGCGATCGCCTAATCCTAATGCCATCAAAAATAACCCTTGTTTGGTCAATCCTAATGTTTCTAATTCTAACAGTTCTCCTTGCTTTTCTAAGGCAGTAAAATCTACATGAGCGGTAATATCTTGTTTTCCAATATTCACATAAGGATTATGATGATGGCGGTGTTGATAATAACAGTTTAATGTGCCTTGATAGCGTTGGGGATGATAATATTTTGAGGCAGAATAGCCATAATCAATGGTCAGTAGATAACCTTTTTTAAGCTTTTTTGCAACTGTTTTTAACCAATCTAAGGCTTTTAAATTAATTTCAGTTTGGTAGTTCTCTGGATATTGATTATCTGTAATATTGATTTCAACTAACTGAAAATACTCTAATAATTGGGGAGTTGATATTTCTTTAACTGTTTCTTTAAGTTGATTATCAGCTAAGGTAACATAAATTTCTTTTAAAACATTATTTTGAATAACAACGCGATGAACCGGAAAAGCATCAATTAATTCATTACTAAAAATACATCCTCTAATCGAATTATCAGCAATCTCCG
>JBCDDV010000836.1:0-2010 GCA_039180145.1 Cyanobacteria bacterium P01_G01_bin.49
CTCAAGTGATTAATTGGTTTCCGATTATTTTAGCGATTATTATTTGTTTGTTTGGGTTTTCTACGATGATTACTTGGTGTTATTATGGCGAACAATGTTGGGTTTATGTATTTGGAAAACCTAGCACCATTATCTTTAAACTCTTGTTTTTAAGCTGTATTTTTATCGGTTCAGTAGTTAATTTGGGAACGGTGGTGGATTTTAGTGACATGATGTTACTAACTCTAGCGATTCCTAATCTTTTGGGGTGTATCCTGTTATCAGGAAAAGTTGCTCAAGCTTTAAAAGATTATTGGCAGAGATTAACGGTTGTGTAGAGATGACTTAATTATTGGGGTAAATCTAGGAAAAAATAACTTAATTGCCCCTGCTGCAATTGCTAAAATAAAACCCACGATTACAGAACGATTAATAAATTCTTGACTATCTAAACGTTTACCAATTCCCTCAACTTTTGCATTTAAAGCTTTCACATCTCCTTTCAAAGAAATGACTTCTTGTTGAAGCTTATCAAATTTGTCATCAAGTTTATCTAACTTTTGATTGATTTGTCCGAGAACTTCTTCTAATGTGTAAGTGACAGTTATCGGTGTTTGATTCATCTTAAACTCTTAATCTAAATTTACTTTATCATAAATATCTGCAATTTCAATTTGAACATTAACTGAAGATAAAGATACAATCATTTCGGGTTGATTATACTCAATAAATAGCCATTTATTCGGTTCTGTTCTAATATATTGTTCTACGTGAATACAATATTGATCGATTAAAATATATTCTTGAAAACTCGAAAAAGTTCTATAAGCTGCAAATTTTTCGTCTTTATCAAAATTTCTAGTTGACTTTGATAATACTTCGCCTATGAGCAGAGGACTAATTAAAGTATCGTTGCGATTTTCTGCATATTCTAAGGGATTAGTCATTATCATTATATCGGGATAAGTATATATTTGTTCAGAGGGAATCCAGAGGCGTTGATCCGTTACAAAAACGTCTAGGGGCTGACCTTTCAGCGCAAAATTTAAGGCAGCATAAAAATTACCAGCTAGTTTATTATGATTAGGCGTACCTCCTGCCATTTGAATAATGTTTCCCTTAATATATTCATTTTTTTCTGGTGATTTTTCCTCTAAATCCAAGTATTCTTCGGGAGTAGATATTTTAGTTTTTTGATTTTGTACAACCATAGTATTTATTTCCATCAACAATCAACTATTCTTAAAAAATCCCCAAATTTGTCGCCACCAAGGAACATTTTCAACTTCGACAAAATTTATTTTCTGACGAATTTCCTCAAGATTCCATCCCGTTAATTCTGCTAAAGTTGTTGCTTCGTTAACTTGTCTTTCTCTCACTGATCGATAATAATTTTGGGCTGCGTCACAATCTCGTTTTTCTCTAAAAGGATGGCGAATAATGTATCTTCCTTGGAACAATTGATTATTAGCAGTTTCTTGGAACTGCAAATCTTCAGGAAAAGTTGAGCGAGCGTAACGAATATGAAGACGGGTAATAAAAACGTTATTTCTTTGATTATTATTTAGCCAAAATACCCCAGCTTTCCTTAACTCTTCCGGATTTAAAGGTTGAGCAGAACAAGGGTCACAGTTTGCCATATTCCAAGCATACTCAACAAAAGCTACCTTTTTGCCATTTTTCTCATGGGTTTTGTTAAACATTGCCTTATAAAATGGAGCAAATTCTTGTTGAACAAATTCAGGAATTTCTATATTTGAAGGGACTTTAACTGTTCGATAATTCGTTAATTCTACTTGTCCTTTAGGAGATAATAAGTAAACAATCAAATCTTGTTCTCCATTCCCATTAAGCATACCTAAGCGAATCGGTAACATAAACTTGGGAGATTCAAAAGCCATCATTAAAGGACGAAGGGATTTGAAACCTGTATTTTCATACTCAGTTAAGTTGACTTTAGCAACAAAAAACTTCAGATTTTGTTGTATGTAAGGTCGTAAAATTTCATTGGCTCCATTCGGAATTTTATAC
>JBCDDV010000837.1:0-2006 GCA_039180145.1 Cyanobacteria bacterium P01_G01_bin.49
GGAGAACAACATGGATTTCGACGTGCAGAAAATATTAAACGAGCTTTGGATGCAGAATTCTATTTTTATTCTCGCATTTTTGAATTCGATCCAGCCGAAAATTTAGCACCTGTTGACATTTTTAACTATGATACCTAAGCAAAAAATTTCTATTTCTCTATCGACTTTACTACTCATTGGTGGTGCTGTATTTTTGTTGTTATTATTGTGGCAACTGAGAAGTTTGATTGTTATTCTAATGATTGCTGTTGTCATTGCCTCTACCCTTGCTCCTCTAGTTAAAAGCGTGGAAAAATTAGGATTTCCTCGGTGGTTAGCAGTCATTTCTGTTTATCTAATTTTACTTACTTTAGTGACAGGAATCAGTTTATTATTGGGGCCAACTATTGTTACTCAAATTCAACGATTGCTGCAGAAGTTACCAGGATATTTAGATGTTTTAGCAACAGAAATTCAGAGTTGGATAGCAACCAAAGGATTTACAGAACCCGAAGCTCTAAATTTTATTGACCAATTTTTCAATATTCAATCTTTGGTATCTTGGACACTGAGATCTAGTCAGCAATTACTGATTGGCGTTGGCGGATTAACAAAAGGTATTGTTGGTAGTTTTTTAAATGTGCTTTTAGCGATTCTTTTATCAGGTTATATGTTATCAGGGTCTAAAAAATTAATTGAAGGTGTTGTTAGCTTATTTCCTACTCCTTGGAATCAACGATTAGAAGCTCAAGTTATTCCGGTTAGTC
Organism: Cyanobacteria bacterium P01_G01_bin.49; assembly: GCA_039180145.1. Taxonomy (GTDB): domain Bacteria; phylum Cyanobacteriota; class Cyanobacteriia; order Cyanobacteriales; family Microcystaceae; genus JBCDDV01. The sequence goes on from JBCDDV010000837.1 coordinate 747, forward strand.
AACGGATGGGAGGTTATATTCAAGGAAGATTATTAGTGTCTTTTATTTTAGGATTAACGGTTAGTTTAGGCTTAAAATTTTTAGGAATTGGTGAATTTGCTCTAGGGTTGGGAACTATTGCCGGAATTACTAATTTAATTCCTTTCTTTGGCCCTGTATTGGGATCAATACCGGCGTTAATTGTGGCGATCGCTCAAGGAGGATGGTTGTTTCTTTGGGTATTATTATTATTTGTGATTATTCAAAATCTTGAAACCTATGTTCTTGATCCTTTATTAGTAGGATCATCGGTTAATGTTGCTCCCATGTATCAACTTCTCGCTGTCTTAAGTGGGGTTCAATTATTAGGAATTTTGGGAGCTTTAATTGTTCCTCCTTGGGTAGCAGGTGCAGGAGTTGTCTTACAAAATCTTTACTTAATTCCTAAGTCTCAAGCTGAAAAATATAATCTGATTAAAAGTGCTGAAACAATGGATAAAGAGATTAGTGAAAAAAGCACCGTGTAAGATTGCTGACGATTTGTGACGACTCCCATCGCTGCTCTACGAGACAGCGTGGGCTTCTTTTTCACAGGCAGGCTACTGCCTGTGAAAAGAGAAGAAACGGTGCGCCCCACCGCCTTATATTTTACATTGATCGCCGCGTTCCAATCACGGGGAAGAAACAAGCCACAATGCTAACAGCAATGCCAGCGATCTTTAAGGGTTTTAGGAATAGTTTGACCACAACTAGAGCAATCAATAGTGGTATTTTGGGGACTTATTTTAACCACTAACGAACCAGTTTTCTCGGCTTTGAATGTCAGTATATCAAGGAAGTTTCCCCAAGCAGCATCATTGATACTTTTAGCTAGTCGAGTTTTTGCTAATCCTTTAATGTTCAAATCTTCATCAGCAATTACCTCAGCTTTACTTAATAGTTAAATAGCAGTTTTATACGGCACAACAAGTCTAACCAAGTTTCCATCTTGGCAATTTGCTGTTTTACAATTATTAATTGTTATTCATAAATTTATGAATCCTATTTTTTAATTCAATTTCAGCTTGAATTAGTGAATTTTGGTTTTCTTTTCTAAGTTTCTTAATATCTCGTTGAATTGTTTGTTTTTTCTTATGATCAAGAAACGTTCCTATAATGAATCCAATTAAAGGGGGTATTAAAATAGTTAGCAAAGAAACATTTCCTGAAACAGCAGCACAACCAACAAAAGAAACTAAACAACCAGAACCACATCCTATAGCTCGATTCTGATAAATATTA
>JBCDDV010000838.1:0-1997 GCA_039180145.1 Cyanobacteria bacterium P01_G01_bin.49
AATCACCAAGACCACGTAATGTTTGAAACTCTACTACAGCTACGACATAAAATTCGTAATATTGTAGTACCGAAGGGAAATAAAGGTACTTTGATAGACCCTTCTTTAAAGTTGATTTTATCAGCAATTGGCTTTAATAATGTTCAAGAAATTGATGATTTAGAAACCATAGAAATTAAAGATGGATTTATCACAGCATTACCCGTACTTGGCGAACATGGGGATTTAAATATTGCCACAAAAGCAGCTTATTGGTTAAATATTAAAGGTAGAAAAATATTGTGTGCTGCTGATTCTAATAATATAGAACCTGTTTTATATAGCAATTTACATTGTCTTTTAGGTGATGTAGATTTAATGTTTATTGGTATGGTATGTGATGGCGCTCCTTATACTTGGGCTTATGTTTCTTTATTAACTCAAAATGTTCCGAGAAAAATGGCTCAGACAAGAAGATTAGATGGTTCTGATGCTCGAAAAGCTTTAAATTTAGTTAATCAGTTTAATCCACAACAGGTTTATGTTTATGCGATGGGACAAGAACCTTGGCTAACTTACATTACATCAATTAATTATACAGATGATTCTCGTCCGATTCTTGAGTCTAATAAGTTAGTTAAGCAATGCATACAAAATAATATTCATAGCGAGCATTTGTATGGTTGTAAAGAAATTCTTTTAGCACCAGGTTCAAACACAAATCTTTTTGTCGAATCTTCTATTAAAAACAACAAACAAACTCCTATAAAATTAGATACAGTAGTAGAGGAAAAAATTAAACCGATTGAGGAATTTCTCAAAGAGCTTTCCCATAAAGATATTAAACTTTGGGTAGAAGACAATCAAAATACTTCAGGGGAACCCAAGCTTAAATGTAATGCACCCAAAGGTAGCTTAACTCCCAAAATAAAAACTGAGATAAAAGAGCGAAAAGCAGAGATTGTGCAATTTTTGCACGAAAGAGCCAATAATAGTAAGCTCAATTTAGAAGCAGAAGCTGTTTTAGATAAAAGCATTCAACCTTCGGGTGCAATACCTTCTCAAGTTATTCTAAATAACATTCTTTTGACAGGAGCAACAGGTTTTATTGGTGCTTTCCTTCTCTACGAGTTATTACAAACAACTAAAGCCAAAATTCACTGTCTTATCCGAGCTAAAAATACTGAATCGGCACGAGATAAAATTAAAAAGTCTCTAGAATCCTATAATCTTTACGAACAATGGTTTGAATCATTTAGTAGTCGTATTATTCCTGTTGTCGGAGATTTATCCAAACCATTACTAGGACTTTCTCAAAATCAGTTTCAGAATCTTTCTACTGAAATTGATACTATTTACCATAACGGTGCATGGGTTCATCATACATCGCCTTATTCTTTGCTCAAAGCTACTAATGTGCTGGGAACTCAAGAAATTCTCAGATTAGCTTGTAAAAACAAAGTTAAACCCATACACTTTATTTCCACCATCAGCGTATTTGCTGGTACAAACCAAATTATCCACGAAAATGAACTCCTAGATATAAACCGTACACCTGCTGGTGGTTACGCTCAAAGTAAATGGGTAGCGGAAAAATTAGTGACAATAGCCCGTCAAAAAAATCTCCCCGTTTCAATATATCGTGTGGGAGCAGTCAGCGGACACAGCCAAACGGGAGTTTTTAACAGAAATGATTTTCTCTACAAAATGATTCAGGGTTGCGTGCAGTTAGGAAGCGCCCCTGTAGGCAATATGATGTTGGATATCATGCCAGTAGACTATGTAACCCAGGCAATAATTCATTTATCAAAACAGTCAGAATCTTGGGGAAAAGTCTTTCATTTAGTGCATCCTCAAGCAGTTTCGGTGGATGTATTGTTTGAACAACTTAATACAATGGGTTATCCAGTTAAAAGACTTCCTTACCGGAAGTGGCGGAGAATAAAGAAGCGATCGCATACAAAGGATGGTTGGGAGAATTTTCAATAATTTTCACTAATTTTTCTCGCCATTCTTGG
>JBCDDV010000839.1:0-1985 GCA_039180145.1 Cyanobacteria bacterium P01_G01_bin.49
GCATTGCCCATAAAAATTGAGCTTTTGTGATTCAAATTTGACTATGACTGATTGTATGCCGATTGCAATGCGGCTGTATCTTCAAACATTTTATAGGAACTTATGCGATCGTTTTCCAGGCGACACACCAAAGACCATTCACTCTTAAATACCTTATTTGTTTGACGAACCCGATGCTGCATGTAGCCATAAGCAAAAACAAAATCTTCTGAAAACGCCCATTTACGTATTTCAAAAGCCTCTGTATCGAACAGATCAAAAAGGGTATTAACAAATTTTTCAACGCCTTTTTTACCCTCAAATCTACCGTAAATTGGAACTATTTTTGGCCCTTGTGCTTCAAAAACGACATTATCATTGACCGTTTCAAAAACGCCAGTAAGGTCTCGGTTGGCAACAGATAAAAAGAACTGTTGGACGGGATTATACATATCGTTGACTTTGTTTTATAGATAGCATATTAGCACAGACAATAAATGTTAATAATAAAGCGATCGCTACCCTAGACAAAGGTTCGATCAGTTCCCATCTTCCTGCTGCATAAGAAGCATCAACAATAATAAGTAGCAGGTAAGTTGTCTCAAGGCAACCACAGCCCCTAAATCAAGGACCTTACGAGTATAATTACAAAACTACGGCTCCCTCAGTCACTACTGGCATTTTGTATTTTTGCCCAATCTCAGCTAATATCTGCAACCCTTCGAGTCCAATTCCTTGAAAAGAGTAGGGGGAGGTTCTTAGTTTAAAAGCTCCTCCCCTCAACGCTTGAACAGGTGCCGAGTTCATTTGACGAGCGACATTTTCTATTTGTTCCCGACTTTCTATCGTACAATGGCCCCCAATAATAATTTCTTTTTGACAAACTAAGTAAGCTTTTCTAACTTCAGGAATTCTAGATAATTGTTCAGCAAGTTGTTGAGTTTCTGGTTGTGGTAGTTGATGTTTGATGAACTTCGTAGATTGCTCAATGTAAATTCTTTCAACTAATGCTAATATTTTTTAGCTTTGTGATTGGGAAACCCTTCGTCTTACTGTGTCTCATCAATTTGAGAAACGCTATGATAGTTAATGAATATTAACGAGAAGGACATCTAACATAAGCAAAAAAAGCTTCATCAGGATTATCAAAAGATAAACCTTCACTTAATTTTGTATTCCACATTCCACTATAAGTGGTTTGGTTTAGCTTATGAATTTCTACGATATTCCCTCCTTGGTTGGCACTTTCGGCGATCATAACTGCACCAGGTATTTCAAGACCCATATTATTGAGTTTGTTGTCATTTAGTGGGGCATAAATCCCCTCAAAGTTGGTGATCCAACTGCCTTGTTTCTTTTCCATCCACCTATAATGTCTATCTGCCGTATACACAAAGCGCATTCGGTCACACGCTCCGTGTTACTCCACTCACCAATCAACAAACTATAATCTGCCTTAGCATCAACTTGGAAAGGAAAAAAAACAATCTCTAATACAGTAATGACTTGTAATAATGCGTTAAGTTTTTTCATTCTCCTCAAAAATTAAAACCCTAATTTCTGAACCGCTTTCCGTTTCATCTCTTCCCGGTGCCGATCATATCGAGCAATACTAACCGGACTGGCATGACCCGCTCGTTTCTGCACGATTAATAGGATTGCCTTGGGGATTATTGAGTATCTACCAGAATATAATCCAGATTATAACTTAATTGAATTAGTTTGGTATTCAGCGAAAGAATATATTGCTAATCGCTCTTTAAATCAATTGAAGAATTAGAATTTTTGTTACGTCAACTTCTAAATGAAGGGAAGTTAGTTATAAAATGGGAATGGAAACTCAAAAAATAAAGGTAATACCATCATCACAGTTTAAATTGACAATAGCTTAGTTTTCGGATTGGGTTTTACTTTTTTACCTTTCGAATTAACAAAATCTACTAATCAAAAGTTAATATTTGAATGATCTTAGACAAATATGGTCAGCAAAAAGAAGCAATCGATAC
>JBCDDV010000840.1:0-1982 GCA_039180145.1 Cyanobacteria bacterium P01_G01_bin.49
CTCATCTCTTGGAGAAATGATTCAACATTTACAACCAAAAGGAGTAAACGTTCCGACAGGATTTGCCACAACAGCTTATGCCTATCGTTATTTTATAGAATCAGCAAATTTAGAAACAAGATTAAGAAATTTATTTGCTGACTTAGATGTTAATAATGTTACCAATTTACAAGAAAGAGGAGAACTTGCTCGTTCTTTAATTTTAAATACACCTTTCCCTAAAAATTTACAAAAAGCCATTACCGAAGCCTACAAAATATTGTGCGATCGCTATCGTAATGATTGTAGTCAGTTACAAAAAAAATACCGCGAAGATTGTGAAATTGAAACTAAAAATTTAGATGTTGCCGTGCGTTCAAGTGCTACAGCAGAAGATTTACCTGAAGCCAGTTTTGCGGGACAACAAGAAACATACCTTAATATTCATAGTGTTAAAGGGGTTTTAGAAGCCTGTCATAAATGCTTTGCCTCTCTCTTCACAGATCGGGCCATTTCCTATCGTCAAAATAAAGGATTTGATCATTTTGAAGTTGCCCTTTCAGTTGGGGTACAAAAAATGGTGAGATCTGACCTTGCTTCGGCAGGAGTCATGTTTTCTATTGATACAGAAACAGGGTTTAAAAATGCTGCTTTAATTACCGCAGCTTACGGGTTAGGAGAAAATGTGGTTCAAGGAGCAGTTAATCCTGATGAATATTATGTCTTTAAACCTACTTTGAAAGAAGGATATCGACCAATTCTAGAAAAGCGTGTTGGGACTAAAGCTATTAAAATGATCTACGATAAGGGAGGGTCTAAACTAACCAAAAATGTCGAAGTATTACCCCGTGATCAAGAACAATTTTGTTTATCAGACGAAGAAATTTTAAAGCTTGGTCAATGGGCTTGTATCATCGAGGATCATTACTCCCAAGTCAGGGGAAGCTATACCCCGATGGACATTGAATGGGCCAAAGATGGACGTACTGGAGATCTCTACATCGTTCAAGCCCGCCCTGAGACCGTGCAATCTCAAAAAGCAGCCAATGTCCTCAAGACTTACCAATTAAAAGACCGTAGTACCGTTGTTGCTATTGGACGCAGTGTGGGGGCAGCGATCGGCCAGGGAAACGCCCGTATTATCCTCGAAGCCAGCAAAATTAGCCAATTCAAAACAGGGGAAGTCCTCGTTACCAACCGTACCGATCCCGACTGGGAACCCATCATGAAGAAAGCCAGTGCGATCGTCACTAACCAAGGGGGAAGAACCTGCCATGCAGCCATAATAGCCCGTGAAATGGGAATTCCTGCCATTGTAGGCTGTGGTGATGCTACCCAAAAAATCAGAACTCGCCAAGAAATCACCGTATGTTGTGCAGAAGGAGAGGAAGGAAAGGTTTATCAGGGATTATTGCCTTTTGAAGTAGAAGAAACACCCTTAGATAATTTACCTACCACCCGCACCCAAATTTTGATGAATGTTGGCAACCCAGAAAAAGCATTTTCCTTAGCTAATATTCCCACCCAAGGAGTTGGTTTAGCTCGTCTAGAATTCATTATTGCTAATCATATTAAAGCCCATCCTTTGGCATTAATGAAGTTTGAGGAATTGGAAGACGAAGAAGTCAAAGAACAGATTGCCGAATTGACCAAACACTATGATAATAAACCTCAATTTTTTGTCGACAAATTAGCAAGGGGAATTGCAACCATTGCCGCCGCATTCTATCCCAAACCTGTCATTGTTCGAATGTCTGACTTCAAATCTAATGAGTATGCCAACTTATTAGGAGGACAAGGCTTTGAACCAAAAGAAGATAATCCTATGATTGGATGGCGGGGGGCTTCTCGTTATTACGATCCTATGTATCGGGAGGCTTTTGCCTTAGAATGTCAGGCCATGAAAACGGTACGAGATGATATGGGTTTGGTCAATGTTATCCCCATGATTCCTTTTTGTCGAACCCCAGAAGAAGGGAAGAAAGTAATTGAAGAAATGGCAA
>JBCDDV010000841.1:0-1970 GCA_039180145.1 Cyanobacteria bacterium P01_G01_bin.49
CAGGAAGACAAATAATTCGGGCATTTGTTCCATCAACTTTCTCAGTTGCCAGCAATTTACCTTGAAACTTTAATGGTTCTTCAAGCAGTCCGCCATTTTTAGAATCGAGTTTATGATAGGTAATAATAGAAGGGTATTTAGTCAAAGAGTTAATTTTTGATAAATCAGCATTCTTAATATCAAACGTCATAATACCTCCTGTTTAAAATTTCTTATCTTGCAGTCCATTGAGAAGGCTTAGAATTAGTCAAATTTATCTTGCGTAAAGTAATCTATACTTCCCGACTGTTTGATTACCTTATTTTTGTATATCAATTTGTAGTATAAATTGTAGCATATCACGTCAGTGTGATCTTTATAGAGAATTAAGTATCAGCGCTTAACTTAAGGTTATGGTTAATCTGAACAACATCTTCAACAATTCGGTTTCACTTACTGAAAAGATAGAAACCTATCTACAGGCACATTTAAACAACAATCATTTTATGGGTTCTGTACTGGTTAGTCACGGGACAGACGTATTACTGAGTCAAGGATATGGGATGGCAAATTTAGAACATAGCATTTCTAATACACCATCGACTAAATTTCGTCTCGGTTCTATTACCAAGCAGTTTACCGCTACAGCAATTCTCACACTTCAAGAGCAAAACCTGCTCAATGTCAACAATTCCCTGGCAACTTATTTACCCGAATATCCCAACGCAGAACAAATTACCATCCATCAATTACTCAACCACACATCGGGTATTCCTAACTACACCAATTTTGAAGATTACGAAGCGAAAAAAAGAACTGCGATAAAACTGGACGAGCTAATTGCTTGGTTTAGCGATTGCCCTTTAGATTTTACACCAGGAGAACGCTTCAGTTACAGTAATTCTGGCTACGTGGTTCTAACCAAAATAATCGAAACCGTCTCAAATCTTTCCTATGCAAATTACCTGCAACAGCATATTTTTGTACCGCTAGAAATGACTGATTCTGGTTGCGATCGCGCTAAAACTGTTTTACTTAATCGCGCTGCTGGTTATCTTTTTACTGGCGAATCATACCTTAATGCTGACTTTCTCGATATGTCCCTAGCATCGGGTGCTGGCGCGCTTTATTCTACGGTAGAAGACCTCAACAAATGGTCGCGATCGCTTGATACCGATACGATACTCAGTCAAACTTCTAGAGATGCCATGTTTGCCCCTACGGTAAAAGTTCCCACCGACGATAACGAAGAAATTTATTACGGCTATGGTTTAAGGATAGACGCCGAACAGAATCGCGATCGCATTGCTCATGACGGGGGAATTGATGGCTTTTTGACTCATTTTGCCGATATCTCCAAGAAAAAATAACAATTATCGTTTTAAGTAATCTTCAAACGGCTTCAATCTTAAAGATAGAACGAGATTTAGCTGCGATTGTTTTTGGTGAAGCTTATAAGTTGCCAAAACAACGAAAGGCGATCAATCTCGATCCCGCTATTTTAGAGCAATATGTCGGACAGTATAAATTTGTGCCTTCCCCATCCCTACCGCCAGAGGTTAGCAAACTTGTCCTCACGGTTACAACTGACTCACAACGCATTTTTGTGCAAATGACAGGACAAGAAAGAGATGAAATCTTTCCAGAGTCGCCAACCGAGTTTTTTCTTAAAGTAGTGGATGCTCAACTAACTTTTGTTAATAATGACGAGGGGAGGTCTCAGGTAATTATCCATCAATATGGAAGAGATAAGGTACTGAATAAAATTATTGACAGATAAATCTCCTTTATTTTTCATCTAATATGTTTTTGTTCTAAGCAAGTGCCTAGACAGAATTAATTGCACACTTTCATAATAATTGAAAATAGCTTTATCCTTTCCCTATTGCCTCTCTTGAAAAGTTGCTCTACTTGGGGAGACCCCAAGACCGCACTTTTCGCTGTTCCCCGTTCCCTGCCCCCCTTAGTAAGGGGGGTGAAGGGGGGATAAA
>JBCDDV010000842.1:0-1943 GCA_039180145.1 Cyanobacteria bacterium P01_G01_bin.49
GCAATCTAATCTGAAATACTTCCGAAGTGATCGACTATACTTAAGTGATCGTTGTCCGCTATAATGTGCAACGACAAAACCGAAAATCATAAGCAAATATAATTGAAAGCTGTCAATGACTAACCAACTTCTTTCTAGACCAACACAGCAACCATCAAAAGATCATCAGATAGCACAAATCAGAAAATCCTATCAGGCAATACAACAGGTTAAATATTTGCACTTAAAAGCAGAAATCGACATTTTGTTGCAGCAATTAAAATCTATTAAAGAAAATACTTCTATGTAAATTTTAATGAGGGGAATGCTAATTTCCCCTCCCTCAAGCAATGCTTCCTCGCTTTCTCGCCTCCTTATAAGAAGTTCCCACATTTTGCATTCCCACCCGAATCATTTGTTGTTCGAGGAGGGCAAAGAATCGGGCGCGATCGCCACTTCTGATCACTGCTTGGTTATGAGATTCAGCTAAGGCAACAGGGTATCCGTAGCCTTTACTTACCTGAGCTAAGATAATCCCTAACGATTGCTCCAATAATTCTTGGTCTGTAGCCACCCAAGCAGGCATTTCTACCCTAGCGATTTCTGTTCCTACATTAACGTAACAAAAATAGATGCGTTGTGTCTCTTCATACAACTCCAAAATACGAGAAGAACTTTGCCACAGGGGCCCCCGCTGTCCAGGTTTCAGGTTTTGCCCCCAGAGATTAGTATCTCGTAAAGTTTCAATAATTTGACAAGGGGCAGATTTTTCCTCTGAGTCCAGACAATTGTTAACGCAGTTCGGGGTTTCAAAGGGACAAGAATGCAATCGTAAAAAGTTGACCGCTTCCACACTTCGAGAGGCACTAAGATATCCTATCAAGGGAACACGGGCAACTCGTAGTTGTTCCCAAGCAGCTTGAATAGGAGGTAAGATTTGATCGCGAGCATCATGGGCTAAGCTGTCTAGAAACCAATAGACTAAAGAGCCATCTACCATCGCTAAATTGGGTTCGTGATGCGCCCCAGGAGGCTTTACCCAACGACAAGCCATTTCTGCTAAGCATTGCGCTTCTAGGGCAGTCCGTCGATAGCCTAACCATTCTTCTGTCCGAATGCCCCATTGTTTGGAAACATAGAGATCTTGAGGCCGATAGTAAACTTCTGGCAAACTATCCAACAAAGGATGCAAATTTTGCCCATAATGAAGCATGACTCGTCCAACATTAATCAGATAACAATAAGCAATTTCATGATGAGAGGGAGCAATTTGCGAGCCATCAGTGGCAAAAACGCTATGGCGATCAGGAGGGGCATTAATCATTAAACAAGTGTCTAGGGGTTCAACCGGAATTGCCGCAGAAAAGATCAGGCGATCGCGCCAAGTTTGGTATTGCTCTATTAGTTCTTGTTGTCTTTTTTGAGTTTCTTGTAATATAGTTTTAGCCTGTTCTAATCGTTGATAACTAGCAGATATTTCTTGTTTAAAATGTTGACTTATTCCCGGAATTTGTCCAGCAAGTTTGGCAATATCTAACATAATTTAAAATAATTTTTCAAAGTCAAATGAGACAGTTATGACGGACGATGAACAACAATTATCGAGTATTCTTCCCCTACTTATTAGGACAACAAGCTTCGTTGTTATTATAGCGGGAATGAAGGCAGCCGCTCCTATTTTAAATTCTTTTTTAGTATGATAATTAAGCTTACGCCCTTATTGAGATGGTTTGAACAATAAGAATGATAGGCACTGGTTTAGTAACATCTTTTTGGGCGCGTTCGACTAAAATTTGGGCTAACTTTAATAAAGTAACTGACTTTCCGTAACCCAGTTCACCTAAAATTAGTAACTGACTCTTAATATCTTCTCGATCATAAACATCAATAATAGTTGTTTGTGCTGGAAGTTTTTCAGGGGGTTGGGTATCGATTTGAAGTTCCATTTCCAGGAAAGAGTCAAC
>JBCDDV010000843.1:0-1936 GCA_039180145.1 Cyanobacteria bacterium P01_G01_bin.49
AAGTCAAGGAATATTAAATTTTATATTTTCTTATTGATTGCCAAAAAAAAAGAAACGGAGAACAATTCACATATCAATTGATAACTCTTTCACATAAGCGCGATCGCATCGTTTGGTTTCGACTTCTATAATGGGTAGATATCCATTTTTTTCATATAAAATAACAGCTTCTTTTAACAAGCTAGATGTTTCAATCAAAATTTTTGTAAATCCTTGTTGTTTAATGGCAATTTCTAATTGTTCTAATAAAAATTTCCCTAATCCTTGCTTTCTCACTTGAGGCAGTAAATACATCTTGCGAATTTCTACCGCTTTATCTTTTTTTATTATGGGGTAATAAGCAGCCGTTCCGACAATATTTCCTTGATGCTCAATCACCCAAAATTCTCCCCCGATATTGTAATAATATTGTTCAATTTCTATTACGTCTTTGTCCGCTTCTTCTGGTTGCCAAGGTAAGCCATATTCAGTTAATATTGTTTCTATGATTTTTGCTGTGGCCAAGCGATCGTTTGCTTGCCAATCTCGGATCAAATAATTTTTATAGTAAGTATCCATTAAATTTAAAAGAGCAAGTAATATTCACGAATTATTGATAATTGTTATACTATATTATGATTGAATCAAATTTATTATCCCATGAATAGTGAAGACTTAGCTCGATATATAGAGGCGACAGACAAAATTTCTCAACCTTGGCTATTACTTCAGTTACGATTAAGGAAACTGCAAGAAAATCGTCATAATCTGTCTTCTGAAGAATATGTCAATAAACTAGCCGAACTTCATCAAGATTTAATGAATTTGGGTGAGTGGTGGGTAGGCATTGAAGATGAAGTTTTTAACCCATAATCATTATCATCACTAGCTATCTAATTTTAACGTTAACCTTGGAAAAAATCACCAATATTAAGCAAGTCTCTTCTCAAATAAATTTGGTAGAACAACTTCAGCAACTCCGTAATCGTTTGCGGACTGGTCAACAACAACTAGCTGACTGGAAAAGCGGAGAGATGGCAGTTTCTGCTGTTCCTGGTGCTGGAAAATCTTATAGTCTTGCTGTTGCGGCAGCAATGGTGATAACCCAGTACAATCTTCATCAAAAAAAGCAGTTAGTTATTGTTACGTATACTCGGTCTGCTGCTGCTGGAATTAAGGCAAAAATAAAAGAATGTCTTAGAATCTTAAAACGTCCTCAAACAGGTTTCATGGTGCAAACTTTACACGGTTTAGCCCTCAATATTGCCAGTCGTCACCCTAACTTATCTCAACTTAATTTAGAAACATCAACTGTCATTATTCCTACCCCTAGTCATCGAGTTATTAGAAGTTGCGTCGAAAAGTGGATTTATCTTAATCCCAATCATTATAAAATTCTGTTAGAAGGGATTCAATTTGATGGAGAAGAAACCGAAAGATTGCGTCGTCAATCAGTTTTAAGAACTGAAGTATTACCTAAACTCGCTCATACCATTATTAGAGAGGCAAAAAGTTCAGGACTTTCTTCAGAAGATGTCTGGAAACTGAGTCAATTGGCTAATGATTCTTATCAAGTTTTAGCCATTGCTGCCGGACTTTATGAACAGTATCAACAAGTTATGCGATCGCTTAATTTTATTGATTACGATGACATGATTTTAGGAGCATTAGATGTCTTAAATGAGCCAAGTATTTGTCAGTTTTGGCAACAACAAGTATTTGCTGTTTTTGAAGATGAGGCACAAGATTCTAGTCCTTTACAAGAAAAACTAATTTCTCGACTGGCTGCTAATGAAATAACAGTCAACTCTATTCCCAATTTGATTCGTGTCGGTGATCCCAATCAAGCAATTAATTCTACGTTTACTCCTGCTGATCCAGTTTACTTTAATTGGTTTTGTGAAACTTGTAAACATCAAGATAAATTAGCTTTAATGAATCAAGCAGGACGTAGTAG
>JBCDDV010000844.1:0-1929 GCA_039180145.1 Cyanobacteria bacterium P01_G01_bin.49
CTAATTCCATTACTTCCTCCTCTCCCTCTCCTCACATCCCCTCCCTTACATCTTCACTTCTCCCTGTTTCCGACTTTCTACTAGATTTTCTGATCCCGAACTCAGGTTATTTAGATGGTCTAGGATTAAACACAAAATCATACTATAATTACTTGCTAAATTAGTGAAAAATTTAGCAAAAATCTTAAGTTTATTATTAGCTTTCCTCAACGGTTAAGTTAGCTCTCTTAAACCACCACTCTACTCAAAGTGAATAATATCCTTTAATCCGAATAAATTATAACGATTAATCAACCAAATAAAGGTGATACTACTGAGTAATAAGAAGGTAATCATTCCAACTCTTTGATATGAATTTAAAGCTAAACTTGATCCCATATAAGTTAATAAAAATGTTGGTGGAATCATTCCGGTTAAGGTAGTTGTTGCATAAATAGGTAATGAAATTCCTGCAAATCCCGATCCATAACTAATTAAATCGAAAGAAAATAAAGGAACGAGTCGCGTGATAAAAATCAAAAAGCCAATATAAATTTCTCCTTTATCTTTGGAAATGTGAACAACTTTTCCGGTTAAAATCTTTAGAGTATTCCTGCCTAAACTGCGTCCCAAAAAATAAGCACATAATGCGCCTAAAAAACCACCCATTACACTATAAAAAGTCGCTAAAAAAGGATTCCAGACCATCCCAGATAGCATCACTAAGGGAACAGCCGGAATGTGAGAAATTACGACGGAAACAATTAAAATACTAATATAAATGAAAGGAGCAAACCAACCTGCTTGAAAGAGAATTGGTTGTAAATTTTCTTTAGTAAAAAAATTAGGATCAAAATTATGATGTAGCCAGAAAGCAATTAATAAACTGGCAGTAAAAATTATGAGCAGTCCTTGATGTCTAGGTTTGAGGAAAAATCGATATCTTTCAGTTCTTCTCATTATTTTTCTCAATTGTAGACAGAAAGGGATTAATTTTTCAAAAAGAGGAAATTTCTAAAAAATTAGTCACACTATTTTTAGTATCTCATTATTCATTTTCTCGGTCTTCACCCAGTGGCATGACTTAACCAAAAATTTTAGAGCAACAAAAGTTCATAAGATTGTCACATCAACTTCAAAAAGATCGAATACCTTGTAGATGTCCGGTTAAATTTGAGAAAAAATTGTTGATGATGAACTCACAAGACCATGAAATCATCTGGATCACGATGTTAACGTCAGCCTTCTCTCGTATTCTGGTGTTTTCTTTAGCTTTTTAAACGCAACAAAATAGGTAGACTATGACTAGCCTACCTGTTCAATTTAGAGGAAATTTCTCAACTAAGCTGGATAAATCCGTAACCTACGATTAGGTTCCTCCCCAAAACTATCCGATTGTAAGCGATAATGTTCAACTAATTCATGCTGCATTTTTCGCACTTTAGGCGATCGCGGTAACAATTCCACAGGTTGTCCTTTGGGGAGGACAATTTGTTCGACCGCTAATCTCGCTTCCTCTAACGCTTCTAATTCATCATCATTACCACCACGGGTAAATAGACGTAAATCTGCGGTTTCAGGGACTTTCTTTTCATCCATTCCTAGCAATCTTTGAAGGGTGCGAGTAATTTGAGGAATAGTATTAGACTTCACCCCATGTATGGGAATTTGACGTACTCTAGCCACTTGACGTAACTTAGACTGACTTTTGAGGTGAGAACGCAACGCAATGATGACATCGGCATTATCAAGATCCTTGGTTAAGACAATAGGTAAATTGAGAATTTCGATCACCTGTTCCAACTGCGATCGCCCAATGCCATAGGGATAGATATACACTGGAAAATCTTCCCCGTTGGGGCCAGGAATTCTGACCTTGTCGCCTTTGTCTTCTGGTTGACACCAAGATGCTTCTAAAAGACGGTCAAACTCCGAAGCAGAAGTTAGACC
>JBCDDV010000845.1:0-1928 GCA_039180145.1 Cyanobacteria bacterium P01_G01_bin.49
GTGCCTTGTAAGTCTCTGGCAAGCAGAGAAACCCCTGCACTCATGTCCGGTTTGATGGGTATCCAGGTTCCCCAAATTCTCCCTCCTCCATTTGTTTTTAACGGAGCGGCCGGAAGTTGCAAAATAGGACTATTATTAACTTGAGCTTTAACCCCAGCAATTCCCCAATTTGTTTGATAAAAAGTTACCCCCTTATAGCGCAAAGGTTCGTTCACATATATTGTTTTACGGTCTAATTCTTTTCCATTATTATCAATGACAGAAAGGTCAGAATAAAACTGATCAATATTACCATCAGCAGTATAATCAATCCAGAAACGATTAACATGAATTCCCCAATCTTTGGGGATTTTTGAACCAGATAAAGGGCCAGCTTCGATAATATTGCTCACTTGAAAAGAGGCACCACTTGCGACCATTTCTTGAGCAAAAAATCCAGTTAATGCACCCCAAATAGCTCCTCCTAAAATGATTAACATAGCAGCATGAACGACAATGGGGCCAATTTTGCCAATAATTCCCTTGCGAGCATAAATGGCTTGATTTTCTTGAAAAGTTTTATAACCTTTTTTTTCTAAAGAAGGTAGCACTAATGATAACGACACTGATGATAAGGCTGTACTTAAAGCTAACTTTTCAAACTGTCTAGGTTGCTGATAAAATTTCCAGCGACGTGCTGCTTTTAATGAAGGAAATTGACGGGTAAAAGTACAGGCAGTTAAGCTAGTCCCAAATAACACCAATAGTGATAAAAACCACCAAGTGCTATAGACATGATTTAAGCCTAAAATTAAAATAATTTTCCAGGTTAGAAATCCCAATAGAGCAGGTGATTCTGGATAGTTTTCTTGATAAAAAACTAGGGTTTCTCCCTGTTCAATTATTGTTCCACTAATACTAAAAAGAGCGATCGCCAGTAACAAGATAATGGCTAAACGAAGATCGGCAATAGTTTTAATAATTTGACGTAAACTCTGCTTTGACCAGGATAAGTTATCAGCAATTTTTTGAGAATCAGATATAGTCATAAATTAAGTTTGAGGGAATTTTTAGTTCTATTAACGTTCTTGTTATTTATCTTTAACTTACTATTAGTTCTTGTTTTCTTAAAACATTTCTAATGGTAGTCGAGACAATAAAGAAAACATACCAAATCCGATTAACAAAACCCCACTCACAGGATTAATCCAAGCCGACCAACGACGTAATTCTAGCAGCTTTTTGAGGGTAGCGGTAAAGGTTCCTGCTAAAACTAAAGGCATCACATAACCAGCCGTATAAGATAATAGTAACACTGCTCCCAACATCAAGTCTTGTTTCGTTGCTACCCAAGCTAATAAAGTAGCTAAAACGGGGGTACTACAAGGAGAGGCGATTAATCCAAACGTTAACCCTAAAAAATAGGAACGAATTCCCGATGGAAGTTCATCGGTAATCCAATCTGTTGCACCCAAAGAGGGTAAATTTAAAGGAATTAACTCTAATAAATTTAATCCCATGAGAATCGCAATAATGCTAACAAAAATCGGCAATCCTACCCCAATTTGTCCGTAAACTTTTCCTAAAGAGGCTGCTAAAATTCCTAATAAAGCTAATGTAGTTGCTAATCCCAAAGAGAACCAAGTTGATTGAATTATACCTTGTAACTTTCCTTTGGATTCATAACCACCAATATAGGCAATGGTAATAGGTAACATTGATAACATGCAAGGCGTTAAACTGGTTAACAGTCCTGCAAAAAAAATGACGGCAATGCTGACAAAATTCAGATGATTAAGTTGAGATGATACTAGTTTATTAGCAAATTGTTCGAGATGATAAGCTTGGTTTTGTAATATTTCAAGCATAACAGACTAAAAAATATCTTTACTTTTTATTGTAACTTAAATTTTCTCAGAAATCTCTGCCAGTGATTATTAATGTTGAAA
>JBCDDV010000846.1:0-1921 GCA_039180145.1 Cyanobacteria bacterium P01_G01_bin.49
ACGATTATTAATCGTTGGTTGTGGAAACAGGGATTAAAACAGTATTCAGGAATGGGAGCTTGATCTCTCATATCATTTAGCATTAGACATTGATTAATGTTCACTGCTCAATGTTCAATGAAAGGTCAGTCAGTTTGAATGAGGTCTAAACCCTGTACAATAAGAAGCAAAGAATTTCCCTATATCAACGTGGCTAAGGTTACTCTAGAAAATATTCATAAAAGTTTCCCCAAACGAGGCGTAAACTCACAAGACAATCAGGTTAAGGTTTTGCAAGATATTAATCTGGAAATTAATGACGGGGAATTTATGGTCTTGGTGGGGCCATCGGGTTGTGGAAAAAGTACCCTGCTGCGGTTGATGGCAGGACTTGAAACAGCCACATGGGGAGAAATTTGGGTCAATTCTCAAAAAATCACTCATTTCCCTCCAAAACAGCGTGATATTGCCATGGTCTTTCAAAATTATGCCCTCTATCCCCATCTGAATGTTTACGATAACCTGGCCTTTGGGTTGCGACGGATGAATCAAGGAATGCAACCAAAGAATCCCAGTATTGTCCCTAAGGAATTTGGACAAGGACTAGGAAGATTAACTCAGGCATTTCCTAAACCATTACGTTATTATTCAGCCGTTGAAGAAATTATTGATCAAAAAATCCAACAAGTTGCCCAATTGCTACAAATTGCTCATCTTTTATATCGTTTACCCAAAGACTTATCAGGGGGACAAAAGCAAAGGGTGGCCTTGGGTAGAGCCATTGCCAGAAATCCCCAAGTCTTTTTGATGGATGAACCCATGTCAAATCTCGATGCAACCTTACGCACCGAAACGCGATCGCAAATTGTGCAACTTCAGCGAGAGTTAGGCATTACGACCATTTATGTTACCCACGATCAAATTGAAGCGATGACCATGGGCGATCGCATTGCAATTATGAATCAAGGGAAAATTCAACAAGTCGCCTCACCTTCTCATCTTTATAATTACCCTGAAAATTGTTTTGTGGCAGGATTTATTGGCTCACCACCGATGAATTTTTTACCCGTTACCCTAGACGCTCCTTTACGAGTCATTCATCAACAATTTAACTTAAATTTGCCGGAAGTTTGGCAACCTTATTTAAAAAATCATTATCGAAAGTCCGCCACATTAGGCATTCGTCCAGAGCATTTAACCCTAAGTTCTACTGCGCCAGAAAATATACCTGTTAAAGTTAATTTGGTAGAAAATTTAGGACATGAAAATTATATTTTTACTCAAATCAAAGATGAAATCGGCTCGCAAATTATTGTCCGTATTCCCTCAGGAGCTTCTATTAAAGTCGGCGATGATTTGTGGCTATCTTTATCCTTAGAAAAAATTCATCTCTTTGATAGTGGAACAGAAACTTCTTTATTATCAATGAATTCTTAAGGTAACTCAACGCAATTTTCAAATTAATTGGTATGTTTAACTTCAAAAAACTAAAACCACTGGGTGTTAATCTTCTTCTTGGACTCAGTAGTGTTGTTTTTGCGTTAGGGGTTGGAGAAATTGCTTTAAGAATTGTTGGTATTTCTTATCCGAGTTTTTATCAAGCTGATCCCTATCGAGGTCATGCTTTAATACCAGGGGTATCGGGATGGTGGAATCATGAAGGTAAAGGATGGGTTTCAGTTAATCAACAGGGGTTACGGGATCGAGATTATTCTGTTAAAAAACCGCCAAATACTTTTAGAATTGCTGTATTGGGTGACTCTTTTGCTGAGGCAATTCAAGTTAATGCAGAAGAAACTTTTTGGTCATTAATGGAGAAACAACTTCCCCAATGTGAGAGATTTGATCAACAAAAAATTGAAGTTATCAATTTCGGGGTTGGAGATTATGGAACAGCACAAGAATTAATGACACTTAAGCATCATGTTGTTAATTACTCTCC
>JBCDDV010000847.1:0-1920 GCA_039180145.1 Cyanobacteria bacterium P01_G01_bin.49
AGTAAGTTCAATTTTCTTGACAATAACTATTCATTTCAGTGACTAATTTTTGTTCTTTTTTTCCTAATTGTTGCACTCGCTTTTGCATTCGTCTAGCGGTACCAATATCTTGGTTATTCAAAGCAGCGACAAATTGATGAGTTGTGTCTGCATGTCCTTGATAAATTTCAACAAACCCCATTTGATATTCAGCTAGTTGTTCATCCTCTATCTTTAATTGTTCCATTTGTTGTGCTGTTTCCTCAAAGGTATCAGCAACTTGCAAGACTTTTTTAACATCGGCTGTTTGACGATTATTTTTACTTTGTCCTGCCATTTCTTGAGTGATTAGTATTATTTTTTGACATTGGGATACTTTGGTTTCAGCACAACTAATTAATAAAAAGTTTAGGATAATGGTCATCGAATAAGTTAAGGAAAAAAAGGATCTTTTTAGGTTTATTTTCATGATTGATTTTTGTTATTCAAAGTATTAACGAGAGTATGAATAAGGTAGGTTAATTGCGTAAGCTGTTCTCTTGATTCTGTTTGGGAATCTACTAGAGTTTGGATAGATTCACTTAACGCAAAAACTTGATAGCCTTGTTGTTGAATCTGATGTTCTTGCTGCTGCATTTGTTCGGCAAGCGTTTCCATTTTTTGGGCTAAACATTCTACGGTTTCAGTTGTAGCAATAACTGTTTCTCCCATACGTTCAAGAATATATTCTAATTGTTCTGTTTGATTAGTCATTGCGGGGTCAATTTTAAAAATTCATAACGTTGCATAATTTTTGCAATCATTAAGTATTGCCGTGTCTTTTTTGATGCCATTTCCAAGCGTGATCAACAATGGTTTCAAGATTAGAATACTGAGATTCCCAATGAAGAATTGATTGTGCTTTTTGACTACTTCCCACTAGCATTGGAGCATCTCCTGAACGTCGTTCAGTTTCTTTGACAACAAAGTCTATTCCAGTTACTTTTTTAGCTGTATTAATCACTTCTCGAACCGAAAAACCATTACCGTTGCCTAGATTAAACATTTCAGTTGTTCCTCCATCTAAGAGATATTTTAGCCCTAAAATATGGGCCGATGCTAAATCATTGACATGAATATAATCCCTAACTGCTGTACCATCAGGGGTGTCATAATCTGTGCCAAAAATAAAGAGGTGGTCTCGTTTTTTCAAAGCTGTTAATAACGCTAAAGGAATTAAATGGGTTTCTGGGTGATGATCTTCTCCTAAATAGCCTGATGGATCAGCACCTGAAGCATTAAAATAGCGGAAAGTTACGGATTTTAAACCATAAGCTTGGTCGAAATCTTTTAAGATTTTTTCTACCATATACTTACTAGAAGCATAGGGACTTAACGGATTATTGGGATGTGTTTCTGTCATCGGAATTTATTGTGGCATCCCATAAATAGCACAGGTAGAGGAAAAAACAAATTTTTTAACATTAGCTGCAATCATTGCTTCTAATAAAGTCAGGGTTCCCAACACATTATTTCGGTAATAAATGGCTGGGTTACTTACAGATTCTCCGACAGCAATAAAAGCAGCAAAGTGCATCACGGCGGTAATATTATAAGTGGTAAATACTTCGTCTAGAAGGGAGCGATCGCTAGTATCTCCGACAATCAATTTGACTTTTAAAACATCTTTGACTAATTCAGGATGACCGTAGGAAAGATTATCATAAATAATGACTTCATATCCAGATTTTTGCAGAGATAAAACTGCATGGGAACCAATATATCCGGCTCCTCCGGTAACTAAAATTGTTGGTTTAGCCTCAGACACAAGCACTCCTCCACCTGAAGTATATTGTGAGTTAAAATGAATTGGTAGCTGCGATCGCAATTTTTAGGACAGCGGATCAGTTTTATCTATCTAGAATAGGCTATTGGCGTCCTTTCAGAAAAGCAAAGTTTGGC
>JBCDDV010000848.1:0-1910 GCA_039180145.1 Cyanobacteria bacterium P01_G01_bin.49
AGATAAACAAAGGTATGATTTAGAATTTTCCTATACAGAGCAAGCTTTGATTGATTCTGACCCCAACCTAAAGCTTTATATAGAAAAATGTCAGAAACATGATGAGATTTATATTAAAGAACACATAGCTGCTGTCACTTCCCTACAAGCAAAAATGTCAGGGCAAGATGCGCTTTGCGATCGCCTCAAGAAACTAAACGCTCAAGAACTTACAGTACTAATCAAGCAAGCCAGCAGCATTTTGGAAATGAGAATTATCGAACAAAATACAAATCAGGAAATTCTCTAATCACAAAAGCAATTAAACAATACAAATATAATACTTTTAAGTATCTCAAACACTATTAAATTTGTAACCAAGTATCATTTTGTCCTGGGGTAAATACCAAATAAATTCAATTGCATACTACAAAATCTAATGAAAGAAAAAACTGTTAATAATATTAATTCTGCCGATACTCAGAGCAATGTTTCGGACGTAGAATTTTTTGGAGACTGCGATCTCTGGAACTTAATTTGTAAAGCATCTTCAAAATCTGAAGGGTGGATAAAATCTACTAAGGCAATGGAAATAGAAGGACAAGGGTGCTTGGTTCAAGTGACAACTCAGCAACTAAGTAAGGATGGTCAAAGTGTGATCGCAGAAGCAATTACTTTTATTCCCAAAGTAAAAATTAAAACTCTAGTTGATGACGAGGGGAATACTATAGGTAGAAAATTAGTTGATGCTTCTTGGATGGGTGCAGAAGATCGAAAGGAACTGTCAAATTCAGAAAGATGAAAATTACATTTCAACCAATCTCTCTAGTTCTTGATGCCAAATTTCAGGTATTGTTTTACCCGCTCTATCATATCTGGCGATCGCCAGTCCAATACACTCGATTCTGTATTCGCGATCGCTTTCATCTTTAAGATTGCATTTTTCCCAAAAGATAAATGCTGGGATTAACCCTAAAGGCGGTCTTGGCAAAGCAAACTTAATTTTTGTCTGATTCATAGGTCATTTAAAAATAACTTTTCTCTAATGCGATCGCCATATAAATGTAGTTCTGTGCAAAATAATATTGATCGTAATCATAAATATGCAATAGAACTATAAAATGAATAATTACACCTTCGATCCAAATGGCGATCGCGCCGTTCAATCAAGGGAACTAAAAGGGTTAGAGTCTCCCAAGAATGATGAATTTTTACTTAAAATAGGGCGATATATCGCAGATGGGATCAATTACCACTACTTAGAGCATTGTCCAGAAGACATAGCAATTAGAGATATCATTGATTACGATGCGGTTAATATCGATATTTCGCGATTTCCATTGTTAAAATTGTACCGACAAACAGAAACTTTTGAAGGGACAGACGTTAGTGAAACTGACGGTATCATTAGCTATTGCTTGACTTATCCACAGCAGGATAGGTTGCCTGGGCTAGTCAAATACATGTCTAAAGCTATCAACGTTTTGCTTGATGATTATCATCATCAACACGAACACTGCGAAAGTAACGTTCTGCTGACGGAGAGAAAAGCTGAATATCGCATCATGGTCAACGAAGTTACCAGAGATATCTATCCATTCTTGAGATTTAATTTTAGATTTAGAGAGCAATAATTATGGCTACAACAGCATCGCCCACCAGACGCTATACCAAAAAGAAAACTCGTAAGGGAATTATTAATCTAACCGAACAAGACACGGGGTTGGTTTTGATCATGCCTCGTGCTGCGGGGATGGAAATTGATAATGGTTTAGGGGATAATGCCGAAATTGTCGAAACCGACGCTCAAGGCTATGAAACCAAAGTAGCCAACAACTTTAGCAGTCGTAAACCTACTGTGAACCTAACTTTTGGGGGTCGTAATCTAGATATAGTCGCTCTATCTTTAAATCAACGAACTCAAAGCGTAG
>JBCDDV010000849.1:0-1910 GCA_039180145.1 Cyanobacteria bacterium P01_G01_bin.49
AATCTTCATGTCAGAGGATATAAAGAAAAAGGTAACATTAACACGCCATTAGAATTGGCAATTAACAACCAAATTGATCGCTTTAACTTAGTGATTGATGTCATTGATAGAGTGCCAAAATTGGGGTCGGCTGCGGTTTATGTACGAGAACGCATGAAAAATGCAATTATTGAACATCGTACCTATGCTTATGAATATGGCATTGATAAGCCAGAAATGACGAACTGGAAATGGCCATTTTAAGGCTAGTTGAAAAAGTCTAAGGTGTTTTTCTATCGGGTTGAACTGCTCTATTCAACCCGATAAAATATGGGAGGCTATCAAACTCAAAATAATATTTTTTTACTTAAGGCTTAAGATATCCCAAGAGATTATTAAAAAATTTAAGGAAAATTTAAAAATTCTCAGAAAAATTTTACGGAATGCTTAAAGACTTATCTGTAGCATTTTGTAGCAGTCGTTCATCATAACGGAGGTAGAAAGACAGTTATTTGATTGACACATTTTGCACTAGGAGTAATCAAACTATCGAGTACAGTAATCTTAAGAAACTATCAAACTGCCATGAACAAAAACGCCATTAAATCTTTTCAGTCAAAAAAATTTACCAACCCTGTCTCTTCAATATCACAACTATCAGAGAAATGTTGGTCGACAATGACTTTGGCTTGTCAAATTCAAGTACAACCCTCACCAAACTTAGCGTTGAGACTCAAAATAAAAGAAAAAGCTAATCAAGGAAACTATACCGATGCTATCAGTCTTCTTGACCAATTAATTAGTAGTCAACCAGATAGTGCTGTTGACTATAATAATCGTGGGTTAATGTATTTAAAACTAGGCGAATATGACCAAGCAATGGCAGATTTTAACCGATCAATCACTCTGAATCCTCGTTTAGATAGAGCTTACAATAATCGAGCCAATTGTCAAGCTGTTCAAGGCAATTTAGATGAAGCGATCGCCGATTATGAGACAGCCCTCGACTTAAATCCCTATAATCAAAGAGTATGGATTAACCAAGGAATTACACTGCGAGAATTAGAACAATACGAATTAGCCATAGAAACCCTCGAAATCAGTTTAATCATGGGAGAGCAGTACCAAGGTCGTATTTATGCAGAGAGAGGCTACACTCACTATCTTAGCGGGGATTGGAATTGTGCGATCGCTGATTATTATCGCGCTTTAACCGAGTTATCCGAAAGCGATAGCTATTATCAAAAAGTGGAAAAATGGTTAGAAAACCTCCTCAACCCTCTGAGATTTTAAATATTCCTGACTCCAAAACCAAAGTTTACTAGCTTTCTAAACGGCAAGTGATTCAAAATGTGTAAAGTAGGTAGTAAGATGCACTAGGACAGATACAGTAATCAGAGCAAGGGTTTAGAAAAACCCTACGGCTTTAGCCCAATTCGAGAGGGTTTTACTGCTGACTAGGGGACTCCTAACCAGAAGACTCCTAATTCCTGACTTCTACGATAAGCCTTCTTCCTTCAGTTTGTTGAGATTGCTAGCCGAATGACCATCACTATATCCCCCGATCAAGTCAATCAGATTGTTTATAATCTACATCACGACCCCTTTGAAATTCTCGGTTGCCATCCCGTTGAAGAAAATGGCACTACCAAAAAGTGGGTTGTCCGCGCCTATTTACCGAAAGCACAAGCTGCCTGGGTGTTATGTCCGACTGAACGCCAAGAATATGCAATGGAGTCGGTTCATCACCCCAATTTTTTTGAATGTATTATTGAAACTCCCGAATTTGCTAATTATCAATTAAAGGTTAAAGAAGGGGAACATGAAAAAGTTATTTATGATCCCTATGCTTTCCGTTCTCCCTATATTACTGACTTTGACATACACTTATTTGCTGAAGGGAACCACCACCGTATTTATGAAAAATTAGG
>JBCDDV010000850.1:0-1898 GCA_039180145.1 Cyanobacteria bacterium P01_G01_bin.49
AAAGAATTAGCGAATAATCCTTTGCTTTTGACCCTATTATGTTTAGAGTTTGAAGATTCAGGTAACTTTCCCTCAGATAGAGCAGATTTGTATGCTAGAGCAACTAATACCCTGTTAAGAAAATGGGATGATAAACGGTATATTTATCGCCAACAAATTTACAAAAAACTTACCCCAAAACGTAAAGAAGGATTACTTAGTCAAATTGCGTTTAAAACTTTTGATAATAAAGAATATTTTTTCAAACAAAGAACCATTGAGCGTTATATCGGAGAATATATTTGTAACTTACCCAATGCACCAAAAGAACAAACATCTTTAGATATTGATAGTCAAGCGGTTCTAAAATCTATTGAAGGACAACATGGTTTATTAGTAGAAAGAGCAAGGGGAATTTATTCTTTTTCTCATCTTACCTTTCAAGAATATTTTACTGCTCGAAAAATCGCTAATATTTCTAATCCCAATCAGTTAGAAATAGCTTTAATTAATTTAGCCAATTATGTAACAGAAAAGCGATGGCGCGAAGTTTTTTTACTAACAGCAACTCTGTTAGAACCTGCTGATCGATTATTAATATTAATGAAGCGAAATATTGATGAGTTAATTGCTAAAGAAGCAAAATTACAAAAACACCTAACTCTGGTGAATAATAAAAGTAATTCAGTAGAAGCAAATTGCAAAAATTCAGCTATTAGGGCATGTTATTTCTCCCTCTCCCTTTCCAAAGCTATAGACAAAGTTTCAAATGAAGAACTACTAATAATCTTAGAAAAATCAAAAAAATTGCAACAACTACTTACTCTTGAGACTGATTCAGAACCGAGAGATACGATCATTAAAATTCACAGTATTCCTCACGAATGGAACTTTAACAGGCAGCAACGTGAATTACTCAATCAGTATTTAACTGCTAATCAATTGTTAGTCGATTGTTTAAATAGTGAGTGTTACATTAGTCGGCAAGTGAGAGAAGAAATAGAAAATACCTTGTTATTACCCTTTGCTGATTTGAATTATGATTAAAGATAGAAAGCAAAACAGCGTTACTATAGATTAATGAGTGAACAAGAACAAAATAAAATAATTAACGAACATAATCGTCGGATCACCAGATTAGAAGAAGAAGTCAAAACCTTGAAACGGGATGTTGAACCGCAAGGATGGATTAGTAATGCTTTTGATGCGGTTGAAGACGATCTTGATGAGATCAAAGCTAGCATTAGAAAGCTGGAACAACAAGCAAATCATAATCACAATCAACTGTCTGCAAAATTAGAGATTATTCTTGAACATCTGACAGGTGTTTCAGATTTACCAGAGTCTTAGCGATCGCCTAATCTACTCAAGAGATAGGTTAAAATAGTCAAAACATGGGGGCATTACCTAATTATTTAAGTTGATTAAATTCTTGTTCTGTAATGCCTAATTGTGCCAAAATTTCTCGAAATAACCACCCTCCGATTTCAGGATTTCCATGAATAAGAATTGTTGTTGAACGTCCATCAGGATGTTTCTAAGACCATGACTTCCTTTTTGACGAACTTTCTGAAAGCCCAATTTTTTAGCAACTTTTTCTAAGGTTTTGGCTTTAGCTGGCATAGGAAACTGTTATTTCAACATCATCAGGTAAACTTTTTCCTTCTTCACGATATTCTTCTTGAATCATATCAAAAACATGATTTAATTCTGAATGTGCTTCTTTAGAGTTTTCTCCCCAAGCATGACAACCTTTAATCGCAGGAACATAAGCAACAAATGTTCCATTATCATCAGGACGCAGAATAATTGTGTAGTCGTTTAAAGTTTTCATAATAGTTAACCCATTAATAATAAATCTCTTGGCAATTTCATGCAAAAAACCTTCTCTTGGACAATATGAAGACGAATGATTTCAG
>JBCDDV010000851.1:0-1878 GCA_039180145.1 Cyanobacteria bacterium P01_G01_bin.49
ATTAACTGAACTTTTAGATACATTTAATACGCCTTTAAGTTCTAGTTTTATCTTTTTTCCTTGGCTACAAAAGGACTGGGGAAAATATAGCCCCTGGGGACGTTTTTTACGCTTAAAAGCAGAAATTAGAAACTTAATTTTCACTGAAATCAAAGAAAGACGAGAATTATTAACGTTAGGAAAATCAGAACATCAAGACATTTTTAGCTTACTATTGTTAGCCAAAGACGAAAATGGTGAGGGGATGACAGATGAAGAGCTACATGATGAATTAATGACTTTATTATTTGCTGGTCATGAAACAACTGCTTCTGCTTTAGCCTGGCTGTTTTATTGGGTTCATTATTTACCAGAAATTAAAGACAAACTATTGTTTGAATTAAATTCCCTAGGCGCAAATCCTAATTACAAAGCCATCAATAATTTACCCTACTTAAATGCAACCATTTTAGAAACTTTGCGAATTTACCCCATTGCGATAGGAACATTGCCTCGTATGCTGACCAAACCAATGTCAATTATGGGGTATGATTTTCCTGCTAATACTTCGTTAATGATTTCGATTTATTCTCTTCATCATCGAGAAAGTTTGTACCCCAATTCCAAGCAATTTAACCCATCAAGATTTTTAGAAAGAAATTACTCGCCTTATGAGTATATTCCCTTTGGTGGCGGAAGTCGTCGCTGTATTGGATCTGCTTTAGCGTTGTTAGAAATGAAATTAGTAATGGCGACAATTTTATCTCGCTTTCAATTAGACTTAGTGAGTAAACGTTCTCTGTTACCAGTGCGTCGTGGTTTAACCCTTGCACCTCCTGCCTCTTTTAGCATGGTAGTAAAAAGTGAAATAGAGTAGCTTGATTAAGAGATTTTAGGGGCGATCGCTTGGATACGATGGGGTGGCCAGCCAATTTTATAAGCTTTGCCAACAATCACGTCTCTAGGAAGTAATCCCCAAAAATGGGAATCAAGACTATTATTGCGATTATCTCCAAAGACAATGTAATAATCACGGGGAACAACTATTGGTTCAAAAGTGTATTGAGGGGGTTCTACAATATAGGGTTCTTGGAGGGGTTGACTATTGATATAGACTTGATTTTGTTTAACTTCTATTACATCTCCAGGAGTACCAATAATTCGCTTAATGTAATAGTCCGCAATCTCAGCATCAAATTTTCTAATGTCTTCGGATGGGGTAAAAACAACAATATTTCCTTTTTGTGGGACGTAATTTGGGGATTTATTAACGAAAACCATATCGCCCACTTGTAAGGTCGGTAGCATAGATTCGCTAGGGATTATAAACTTTTCAAAGCGTTGATCAAGCCATTGAGGAAAATAATTACCGATGACACCCATGCAAAAAATAATTCCCGTCATTAAAGCAATTAAAGAACGCTTTTGAAGATTGCCACGACGGGGAAATACCGTATAAGTATGATAGGTAGCGATCGCAGCTATTATCGGGGTCAATAGCCACAACTTTGGAATCAGATCATCGAGTCGTAGGAAAATTAAACTAACAGTTAATAGAATTAAACCAATGACCGATTTTTGTAAATAAAGATGACCTAATCCTGGCAAAACACGAGAGACAGAAACAGCAAACCAAAGATTTTTATGTTTGCGAGGAATTTTTTCTAAGGTTTTATCTTGTCGTCGATAATAAACGCCTACATGAGCATCTAAAATATTGACTAGATAAACGATAATAGCAATTCCTAAACAGATAAATCCTGTGACTGTATTTCCTTGGGGACTAAAAATATGCCATACAGTCATAAATAATAAAAAAATTTGAGCATTAAAAAAAATAACACCGCGTAAATAATTTCCGGCATAAAATTGTCCAATACCAGGAAAAAACATTGATAA
>JBCDDV010000852.1:0-1873 GCA_039180145.1 Cyanobacteria bacterium P01_G01_bin.49
ATCGTGACCTAGCTTGACGTCTGGAGGTCAAACCATTGACCTGATCGCTTAAACATGCAAAATAATTTGTTACTAAATCATGCGGCTTTCTAATGCACTTTCTGATCGTCCGCCGATTGTTAATTCTCAGCGTCGCTTAATTCTTCTCGATCTTAACATGCCTAAAATGAATGGGTTAGAGTTTTTGAGTCAGTTACGTTCTGATCCTGAAATCATGACAACTCCCGTTATTGTTTTGACAACTTCTGATGAAGATAAAGACAAGTTAGAAGCTTACAACTTTAATATAGCAGGATATATTCTCAAACCTGTTACCTTCTCAAAATTTGCAGACGTGATGATCACTTTGAATAAGTATTGGACAATTTGTGAAATGCCTTGACTTTTACTTCTATGATTAAACGACTAGAAAATGTAAACGCTGAAAACCTTGATATACCAACAACAGAAAACTTGATCAAAATCTTGATAGTAGATGATGATGAAGTTGATAGAATGATGGTTTGTCGTTCCCTTAAAAAAACAGGAATTAGGATAAAAGTTATTGAACAAAAGAACGGTATTGATGCTATTGAGTGTCTCAAGAACGAAACTTTTCACTGTATATTCTTAGACTATCGTTTGCCAGATTACAATGGATTATCCTTAGTGAAGAAATTACAATCTCTTGATATTGATACACCCATTATTATTTTAACAGGGCAAGGGGACGAGCAACTAGCCGTAGAAATTATGAAAGCAGGAGCATCTGATTATCTCTCTAAGGCTAAAGTCTCGCCAGAAACTCTATCACAAATAATTCGGAATGCCATTCGAGTTTATCAAGCTGAAAAAGAAGTTGAAAGAGCGAACAAAGAACTGAGAGAAACTAATAAAATTCTGAAACAAAAAAATCAAGAATTGGAACTAAAACAAAAACAAATTGCTTTCAAAAATCAAGAATTACAAAAGTCTTCTCAACTAAAATCCCAATTTTTAGCCACAATTTCCCACGAATTAAGAACTCCTATGAATGCTATCATGTGGTTTTCACAAATGTTATTAAATCAATATCCAGATCCTTTAACAGAACCGCAAATGGATATGATGCAACGTATCTATAATAACGGTAAGCATTTGCTTCATATGATTAATGAGGTGTTGGATTTCTCGAAAATTGAGGCAGGAAAATTTAATTTGAGTTTAAGTAAATTTGATTTAACCAACTTAGTAAATTTGACCATAGACGAACTTAAATCTCTGGCTGAAAGTAAAGGGATAGATCTAAAAATTACTAGCAATATAACTAACCCAATTATCATTAACGATAAAAATTGCTTACGGCGAATTCTTATCAACTTAGTTTCAAATGCTATTAAGTTTACTGATGAAGGTAAAGTAGAAATTACAATTGAAGAAATGACGACTCAACAACTTACGATTATCGTTAAAGATACAGGCATCGGAATTGCTGATGAAGAGATTCCTTATATATTTGAAGCATTCCGACAAGGAGATCGCAATTTAACCCGCAAACATACAGGAACTGGATTGGGGTTGGCAATTACCGAATCTTTGAGCAAAATGATACAAGGTAATATCGAGGTGGCAAGTCAATTAGGAAAAGGATCACAATTTACCCTAACAATTCCGAGAGAAATCACACAAAAATTAGAACATGAGTTATTGTAATTATATTTTAGCAGTTGATGATATTCCTGATAATCTCTTTTTATTTAAAATAGCCCTCGAACAAGAAGGGTACAACGTAATCACAGCCGAAAATGGGATCAAAGCTTTAGATCAAATTGAAAAATCCCCGCCAGATTTAATCTTATTAGATGTGATGATGCCGGAAATGGATGGTTACCAATTAACCCAAAAAATTCGTCAA
>JBCDDV010000853.1:0-1856 GCA_039180145.1 Cyanobacteria bacterium P01_G01_bin.49
AGGAATTACTGTAATAAAGGTAAGACTAGGGTAACGAAATAATAAACTAAAGGCGCGGTAAAAACATAACTATCGGTTCTATCTAAAATACCACCATGACCAGGAACCAACTGTCCTGAGTCTTTTACCCCAGCATCTCGTTTCATCATGGATTCAGTTAAGTCTCCTAATAAGCTGACAATGCCAATTAAAATGCCTAAAATCATCCCTGTCACATACCAATAGGGCCATTCTAAGTACCAAGCCCCTAATTCAGCAATTAAAACACTCCCTACTAAGCCAAAAATTGCCCCTTCAACCGTCTTCTTGGGACTAATATCCGATAAACGGGTTTTGCCTAACCATTTTCCCATGATATAAGCCCCAATATCTGCCGCCCAAATACACCCAAACGCTAAGCAAGTTACCATTAAAGCAGGGGGAAACAATTTTGGTTCTGTCCAAGACTCTGGCCAATAGCCCATCAATGGTAAGTTACTACTGGCAATATTGACCGTTGGCACAGTAGCGTGGGCAAATCCTACCCGCAATCTCACCCAATAACTCGGTAAATAGCCGCCGTAAAATAACCCTAAAACTGAAGTAGAAATATCAGCAATGCTGGCCAATTTGGGTTGAAATAATAAATAAAAGCAAATTAAAGCCCCGGTCAGTGGGAACAGGGCATCAGTTAAGGGTGGGGCGATCGCTGCAGTGACTAATAATATTTGCGAGACGACAAGGGTTGTTTTGGCTGCGGGAAACATCCCTTTCGCCTTAACTAATTGAAAATATTCTAGTTGTCCTAAAAAAACGATGATACACAGTCCTAGGGTAAAGTACCATCCTCCAATAATGAGCATTCCCAAAGCCAGGGCAATGGCAACAATAGTAGTAACAATTCGAGTCCAAGGCATAAGCAACGGTAAGATAGAGTGGGGAGGAGTAAGGGAAAAAATGTTAAGAATTCCTTATGGAAGGTTAACAGATTCTTCTACTTTAATTGTATAAATTTCCTGTAATTCTTGGTAGTTGCCTGTTTTTCTAGGGAACAAAATGTTAAAATTTCTCTCCACTGAGAATAAAAATTGGATCAACGGCTGCTAGAGTTTGATGAACGCCTCTCGTTTCTAAACGGTTGACCCCTGCTTGAACCACCTCGATATTACGGGCTTGCAGTGCCGCTAAGCCCTCTGAAATCAGGTAAAGGCTTTCTAAGTTAGCGGCTGTGGCTACTAGCCTTCCTTCAGGCTTTAGGCGTTTCCAGACTTCACTTAAAATTTCTTTAATGGGACGACCTCCTTCTAAACAGACTCGGTCAGGTTGAGGGTCTAGTTTTCCAAGACAGTCAGGGGCATTGCCTTCAAAAATCTTTACATTCTCGACTTTGAAGCGATCGCAGTTACAACGAATCAAGTTAGCGACATCTTCATCTCGTTCAACAGCAATAATCTGATTGTCAGGACACAATAGCCCAATTTCTATGGGAATAGTTCCGGTTCCTGCCCCAATGTCCCACACTACTGAGTCTTGCTTCAATCTTAAGGCAGCAAGCATCAATAAGCGAACTTCTCGCTTACTAAGAGGAATTCCTGGTAAGCGTTCAAACAAGTCATCAGGAATACCAGGAGTTTTATAGGGCCAGAGGGTCATGGTCAAACCGATTAGGTTAATAGAGAAAGGTTAATCTTTATGAGAATTTAACTGTGTTAAACGCTGACAAAATATTAACGACTTGCAGGAGCATAATATTATTATGACTTAATTTTATTATTATTCTGGTCGTTCAAATACAAAAATAACAGCAATCTTAGCAATGAAAACACAACATAATCGACGTGAGTTCGGTGTTAGGAGTTCGGAGGTCGGAGTTAGGA
>JBCDDV010000854.1:0-1856 GCA_039180145.1 Cyanobacteria bacterium P01_G01_bin.49
ATTATTGTTGATGATGCGATCGTTGATGTGGAAAATATTGCTCGTCATATTGATGAAGGTATGAGTCCCCGTGAAGCAGCCATTAAAGGAACTGATGAAATTGGCTTAACGGTGATGGCATCTACCTTTACCTTAGCGGCTGTGTTTATTCCCATTGCCTTTATTGGGGGCAATTTAGGACAATTTTTTAAACCCTTTGGTATTACGGTAGCGGCTGCAGTCTTAATCTCTTTATTAGTGGCGCGAACATTATCTCCGGTGTTAGCTATTTATTGGATGAAACCCAAAAAAAGGCAATCCCAACAACCGAAAAAGCCTTTCTTTTTAGCTAGTCCTTACCGTCGTCTTTTAAACTGGTCTTTGGGTCATAGAAAGTTAGTAATTGGCATTGCTTTAATCAGTTTTATCGTTGGTTTAGGATTAATCCCTCTGATTCCTCAAGGGTTTGTTCCTAAATTAGATCGGGGAGAATTTAATATTATTTATACCCTACCTAAACCTAATATTCCTAACCGTTTAAAGGAAGCTAATGAAGCGACTCAAACTGATGAAAATTCAACCCCTTCTTTGTTTAGTGACCTCACCCAGTCTCCTGAAAGTTTTTTGTTACGAAAAAATCGGCGTGTTGGCGAAAAATTAGAGGAGATTGCGTTAGAAGATCCTAATGTTGAATCAGCTTATGCCATTGCTGGTTATCAAAGCAATCCTCTCAAGGGGAGAATTTATATTCAACTAAAAGAGGATCGAACTTTAGCCACCAGTGAAATACAAGATGAATTGCGAGAAAAATTACCACAATTAAAAGGCGGTAGTATTAGTGTTGAAGATATTCTATTTATCGAAACGGGTGATGATAGTCCCCTAAAAGTTGCCTTACTAGGTAACAATTTAGAAAGCTTAAACAAGACAGCCAAACTATTAAAAAGCCGACTCGAAGATATACCAGGATTAGTCGATCTAAAAATTTCCGGGGATACCGATAATTCAGTCATTGAGCATTTTCAACAACAAAGAGTCGTTTATCTCACTGCGAATTTATCGGAGGGAATGGGACTAGGGGATATTACGAGTAAAGTGATTAAGATTACTCAAGATATCATACCGGATGATGTTACCTATGATATTCAAGGAGCATCAGCCCAAGTTCGCAATATTTTCAAAGAGTTTGGTATTGCTTTAACCTCTGCTGTCATTTGTATGATGGTAATTTTGTATATTACCTTTGGTCGTTTTTTAGAGTCTTTTGTGGTACTTTTATCCCTACCTTTATCTATTGTTGGGGCAATGTTTGCATTATTAGTGACCCAAAGTGATTTTGGAATGATATCTCTAATTGGGTTAATTTTCCTCTTAGGTTTATTAGATAAAAATGCGATTCTTTTGATGGATTATACTAACCAATTGCGAGAAGAAGGAATGAGTCGCCATCAGGCTATTTTAGAAACGGGAGAAGTCCGGTTGCGTCCTATTTTAATGACCACTGCTTCAACAATTTTAGGAATGTTACCCATTGCGATTGGATTGGGGGCTGGTGCAGAATTAAGACAACCGATGGCAGTAGCAATTATTGGAGGATTAATTACCTCGTCTCTCCTCAGTTTAATTGTTGTTCCTGTTCTCTATACTTTACTTGAAGATTGGTCGGATAAGCTGCGTTTTAAAAGGTTTGGGAAGATTGATAAGTGAAGTATTTTGGCGTTGCTGAATTGTAATAAGTAAGTACACAAAATGAATTACACAGTTTATCCCCCCTTCACCCCCCTTACTAAGGGGGGCAGGGAACGGGGAACAGCGAAAAGTGCGGTCTTGGGGTCTCCCCAAGTAGAGCAACTTTTCAAGAGAGGCAATAGGGAAAG
>JBCDDV010000855.1:0-1839 GCA_039180145.1 Cyanobacteria bacterium P01_G01_bin.49
AAGTTTTGCGTCTGCTTTCTGGGTTTTCATTTTTATTATTAGTTATTTTCCTTATTGGTACCCCCTTGATACTGATCCAGTTGCTGTTTATTATTGGTTTTTTGCTGGTGTTATTTTTAGACTACCCCTAATCGATAAAGAAGAGCAAGCTAGGTTAAAGGCAGAAAAAGCCGCAGAAGATGCTAAGAAAAAAAGAGTTTCCCCTGGTCGGAAGAAACCTTCTGTTGTTTAAAATCCATGCTTACAATCCCTAAAAGGTGCTGATAAAATCATGAATTATCCTTCAATTTCTTTAATTATTCCAACCTACAGACGAGAACAAATTCTCCAAGATACTTTAGAAGATGTTCTTAAACAAGACTATCCCAATCTTGAAATAATTGTCGTCGATCAAACTCCTGTTCATGAAGCCAATATACAATCTTATTTAGAGCGACTTGCTCAAGGCAATAAAATTCAGTGGTTTCGTGTCAGTTGGGCAAGTTTACCAGGGGCAAGAAATTACGGTGTTAGACGGGCTATAGGGGATATTATTGTCTTCATTGATGATGATGTTCAATTACCAGAAAATTACTTGTATTCTCACGGAGAAATCTATCAACAACGGCCTGAAATTGGAGCCGTTGCTGGACGAGTTTTGGATAGAATGAAATTAGCTGATTCTGAAAAATTTCATCAGTCTGAGGAGTCTTTTAGTATCGAAATTTTGCCCCCCGAAGCAATGGATCCTGGTATTGCTTGGTATCATATTGATTTGGTTCACACAATTAAACCGCAGTTTGTTATTTCGACTCGTGGTTGTAATATGTCTTTTCGACGCGAGATTTTTACTAAACATAATATTTGGTTTGATGAAAGATTTCGAGGCAATGCTGTTAGGGAAGAGTCTGATTTTTGTCTGCGTCTGCGACAGACAGGTTATCAAATTTGGTACGAACCGGAAGCTTATTTAGTTCATTTAGGAGAAGAAACTGGAGGATGTCACGATCTCAACACTCGATCTTTCCAGTATCAAATGACCTTCTATCATAATCATTTTTTGATGGCTCTCAAAAATTTGACATTTAATCAACAATTACGACTCTATGCTAAACTTTTTGACTGTCATGTACTAGGAAATCCTCCCTGTAATAAAGGAGGTTCAGCGATTAAGATTTTAGTGCGTTTACTTTTCTACAGTTTGGGATTAATGGATGGGATTAAAACTGTTATTTATTCAAACTGGAATGATGGACAATTTTATACTCAAGAAGACTTAAAAAATAATCATAAAGTTGAGCAAGATAAACTCTCCCAAATAGCTTAAAATAACTCTAATTTTAAATCGTAATCTATATGAAAATATTAGTCGTTAGTCATACTTATATCGTTCCCCTTAATTGTGAAAAATTCCGCACTTTAGCTCAGCTAAATCCTAATCTCGATGTCACAATTGTTGTGCCTAAAAAATGGCGACCAGGAGGTGTACAAAATCAATTAATTGAGCCAGAGACTCGGTTTGAAGAGAACTTTAAAGTCATTCCTGTCTCTAATTTCAGTCAAAATAATCAAGGGTTGCTAACGTTTGGTTCGGATATTATTTCTTTGTTAAAAAACTTTAAACCCCAAATCATTCAAGTTGAACAAGGTGTTAAATCCTTTGCTTATGCTCAATTAATTACTCTGAATTATTGGTTAAATCTGAAGGCAAAAAATCTATTTTTTACTTGGTGGAATCTTCCTTATCAGTCTAAATTCCCCATCTCCTATTTAGAACAATATAATTTACATCACACTGATGGATTAGTTGCCGGAAATCAGGATGCAGCCGATATTTTACGAGAGCATGGTTATAACAAC
>JBCDDV010000856.1:0-1837 GCA_039180145.1 Cyanobacteria bacterium P01_G01_bin.49
AACGGGATTTTAAACCCGAATATCGACAATCTTCTCATCAGACTAATCACACCCATTTACATCAGTAACTTAGTTTGTCGTGTGGGGAATTCCCACACTTATTTTCTCATAAGGAGGACAAATGTTTGCCAGCGAATTAGATATTTTTACCCATTGTTTTTCCCCTAAAGATGCTGAAGAAATCCAAGACGGTATTTTGATTAAACGGGTTGAAAACCTGCCCTGTCAAAATAGTTCTGTGATTGAAGTCTTAGGATATGATCAGGCTAATTGCATTTTCTATGTCCAATTGTTAAATGGCAAAACTTACCGCTATTTTGACACTCCATTAAGCTTGTGGCAACGATTTATTACCACGACGGGTTCCATTGGAAGATTATACAATCAACAAATTAAAGGAACTTTTAAAGGGGGACAAGTTCCTAAATTAGTTTAAGTCATAACCCCGATTTTTTATCAATAAATTTATCGGGGTTTCTTACTTTTTATTGGCTCATTTTTTTAGACTAATTATCAAACTCCCTTTCTATTTCTGGCGAAATCTTAAAAATTGATGTTTTCTGAAGATTTTGTCACCATGTTTTTTTCTAATTTAGAATGCTTTGTTCAGGCTTCTTTCAGTTTATTGGGAGTCACTTGTGCGCCAAGTTCCGTTAGTTCTTTCGTTAGAGAATTAACCGCTTACGCGGCTAATTACCCCGATGGGGGTTATGAAGTGCTTTTCTGGACTTACGATAAAGGATTAGCTAAATGTGGCTCACAAGAGTTTGACTCACAAGAGTTTGAAACTCTTCCTCATACAAATGATCCTTTAAATGTCCTCGAACAAATTGAAGAAACTCAAGACCAAAACCTCTACATTCTCCATGATTTTCATCAATTTCTTACAGGAGCTAAAGCTGATGCCTTAGTAGTTTCGAGATTGTTTAATCTTTGCCATCAACTCAAGATAAATCATCAAACCATTATCCTGCTAGGCGAAGAAATTAAGTTACCTTCTTTTGAAGGACTAATTCATATCATAGATTATAGTTTGCCGACAGCAACAGTCATTCAAGCTTTCTTAAAACAGGCGATTAACCGATTGCCCTCTCAAACGACTAAACCTTGTATTAGTGAGAAATTAATCAGGAGTTGCCAAGGCTTAACCATCACCGAAATTAGTGATGCTCTTAGATTTAGTCTTAAGAAATATGACTCGATTAATAGCCAAGTTTTAGCTCAACAAATTAATCAATTTAAGTTAGCTAAACTGAAACGTCATGGGGTAGAATTATCCCGCGACCCTGATGTTAAAGTGGGGGGACTCAGCACCCTCAAGACTTGGTTAGCTAGACGAAGCAAACTCTTTAGCTGTACCAATCCCAAATTGCCTCAACCGAAAGGGGTTTTATTGCTTGGGACACCAGGTTGTGGAAAATCTCTCGTTGCCAAAAGCATTGGCTTAGAATTAGGCATCCCTGTAATGCACCTAAACATTAGGGGACTTTATGACTCATTACTTGGCCAGACTGAAAAGAACCTAAGAACGGTTCTCAAAACAGCCGAAGCTCTGGCTCCTGTTTGTCTTTTCATCGATGAGATCGAGAAGGCTTTTGATAACGGCAACAGCACCCATGATGGTGGGGTATCCAAAGGGATCTTGGGAACTTTTCTGACTTGGATGCAGGATAAACAGAAACCAGTCTTTGTCATTGCTACTGCCAACAAGGTCAACAACCTCCCACCTGAATTTCTCCGCAAAGGGCGTTTTGATGAAATCTTCTTCATCGATTTGCCTAATGCCCCTGAAAGACAAGAAATTCTAGAGATTCATCTGGCTCATCATAATATCCAA
>JBCDDV010000857.1:0-1826 GCA_039180145.1 Cyanobacteria bacterium P01_G01_bin.49
GCTATGGATTGATAGTTTTGGGAATTTAAAATATTCAGTTATTTTTGTTTCTAGCCTATTGATATCTACTGCCTTAGCTGGTTGTATTGCTACTGCGGTGTATTATTATTATACTTCTATAATTACGGTAAAATCCCAAGGAATTCTTGGTTATGATTGGAGGGGTAATCGTAGTTTTGTCGCTTGGGATGAAATCGAAATAGTAGAGCCATATCGTTTTTTTGGCTGCAAGTATTTTCGCTTATTCTTTTCTAATTCCACAACTCCTTTATGGATACCCTTATTTTTAGAAAATCAAAAGCAATTTAATCAAACTATAATTGAGCGCACTGATCAAACTAATCCGTTACATCTTGCCTTACTAAACATCGATACATTATTTGCTAAAGTTCCCTTTCACGGTAAAGGCAAAAATAAACTAAAAAGTGAGCATAAACGACAGTCAGATAGCAAAAATAATTTTCTTCAATTAAAATCAATCTCTCAAAGAAATAATAATACACCGCCTTGGATGGAAAAAAATGTATTTTCTACTCCACTAGAAGCGAATACTTATGGTTATTGTATAGGGGAAAAACTGGTTACTTGTTCTCGTCCATCTTTAATTGAAAATATTAAATCTGATAGTAAAAAACTAATTAATTTGGTTTGGACTCCTGATACTCTTTATTTAGTCTCTCCAGAAGAAGTATCTTGGTTAGTTGATGCTTTGCACGCTAGAGAGAAAACCCACTTTAAACAAGCATTGAGAGGCGATGTAATTAACTGTTTGACGTGGGGGGGAATATTTTGGATGAATTGGACAAGTTCAAACTCGATGACTGTAAACGAGTCAACAGCAGTTAAACAAATTATGCTATTTAATTTGGTAGCGATCGCAATCATTCCCGCTTTAGAACATGGTTGGGGATTCTATCAGTGTAGACTTAAAACTCCCCAACGTCTTGCCCAAAGAAGTCAAGAAAATCGTTATGCTGCATGGGTGAAGAATTCTGACGCACCTTGGACAAGATTATTAGTTGGCTGTATAGCTTTAGTTGCCATCGTACAAGTAATAATTTTATTTATTCCCGAAATGAGTTCTTCCATAGAAACGGCAGGAATTGTCAAACTAGCTATCTGGCAAGGAGAAGTCTGGAGACTATTAACAGGAACATTGTTACACGGTAGTCTACTTCACTTTATGTTTAACATAGGTGCTTTATTGGTTCTTGGTAAGCTCATTGAAGTCATTACCCATCGCGCCTATGTTCCTTTAGTCTTTTTAATTTCTGCTTTGTCTGGTAGCGTTTTTAGTTTATTGTTTATACCCGATACGACTTCTGTTGGTGCATCCGGTGGCATTATGGGGTTATTAGGCTTTTTATTTATTTTAGGAAGAAAACATCAGCATTTATTCCCTGCAGCTTATCAACAGATGTTAGCTAAAGCCACGATTTATACATTTTTAGCTGGTTTACTTGCTTACCAAGTTATAGATAACCCTGCCCATCTGGGAGGCTTTTTAGCGGGAATATTATTGGGGTGGAAATTCATTCCCCATCGCAAGTTTAAAATTGGGATGTTAGTGTCTCGTCCCATAAAAATTATGAGTATGATTTCAGCAGGAATAATCGCGATCGCGACCTTATTTACTATTTACAAAATGGTTATTGTTTGATTCCCCTGTTTGTAATACCAATAGTAGGAATAATTTAGTTAATCGAATATTTTCGGCACAGAGAACCATAATAAAATCCCCGTCAGTTTGTTCACACTATAAAACGGGGATAATGGGGGTTGATGATTTAAAGTGGAGCCGAGCAGAGTCGAACTGCTGTCCAGAC
>JBCDDV010000858.1:0-1820 GCA_039180145.1 Cyanobacteria bacterium P01_G01_bin.49
AACTCTGGTAAAATTTCTTTAATGAATGCTTCAGCCGCTTTAGAACGATAACGATTAGGATTAATAATAACCGATAGGGTTCTTCTGACTTCTATATCCTTAATACTTGCGACATGAAGATTTTTCATTTGTAATTCCTTTTCAATAGCAGTAATTGAAACAAATGCTGACCCTAAACCTGCTTGAACAGCATTTTTAATCGCTTCAATGGAATTAAGCTCCATTTCAATTTTTAAGCGTTTTGTGTCAATAGCAGACCGTGTTAAAACTTTATCAATGACCTTACGAATCGTAGATTGAGAATCTAAGCTAATAAAATTAAGACGATATAAATCTTCTTTTTGAATCGTTGATGCTTTAGCTAAAGGATGATCAATCGGTAAAATTAAGGCTAATTCGTCTTCAGCATAGGGAATAATCTTCAAAACTTCTTGTAATTCTGCCGGAACTTCTCCTCCAATAATTGCTAAATCAACCTGTCCATTTGCCACTCCCCAAGAAGTTCGACGGGTAGAATGGACTTGTAATTGAACAGCTACGTCAGGATACTTTTGACGAAATAAGCCAATCATACGGGGCAGTAAATAGGTTCCCGTTGTTTGAGAAGCCCCAACAATGAGTGTTCCTCCCTGAAGATTTTGTAAATCCTCGATCGCCCGACAGGTTTCTTGACAGAGGGTAATAATTTTTTCTCCATAAGATAATAATAAATGCCCTGCTTCGGTTAGTTGTGCTTTACGACCACCGCGATCAAATAACGGAACATTTAGCTGTTTTTCTAAATTTTGGACTTGCAGACTGACCGCAGGTTGAGAAACGTATAAAGTATCGGCTGCCCGCTTAAAACTCCCCTCAGCAGCGATCGCTTTGAGGATACGCAATTGATCTAACGTAAAAGGAATATCTGACATAGGTTAATTAAAAGAAAATGTAAAGAGTTAACAGGAAGGCAACCCTAATAGCAGATGAAAAGTCAGTGATGGGGAATATAAACGGGATACCAATTCCTACTGAACATGACAGTAGCACAACACGGGGATCAATTTACTTTACGATAGTTAATAGTGTGAAAAATTAGGACATTATTATTCAGAGGAAACATTATTACCATGGGACTATCCACCTGGCTAACACCGAGTCATGGGATTATGTTGGGGTTACTCCTAGGATTTGCGATCGCTCATAGTGGACTAGCTGCTTTGCGCCCTTGGGGAGAGTCCAAAATCGGGGCCAGATTTTATCGAGTGCTTTTTGCCTTGATTAGTATTCCTTTTGCTGTATGCTTAATTGTTTATTTCTTTAACCATCGTTATGATGGCCTTAGTTTATGGCAGGTTCAAGGAATTCAAGGGATCAAAGCAACGGTTTGGGTACTCTCAGCAGTTTCATTTTTATTTCTCTATCCTGCCACATTTAATCTTTTAGAAATTGCTGCTGTCACTAAACCCCAAGTCCATTTGTATGAAACCGGTATTTTACGAATTTGTCGTCATCCCCAAATGGTGGGACAAGTAATTTGGTGTATTGCCCATACTCTATGGATAGGAAGCACTTTCACTCTTCTAACC
Organism: Cyanobacteria bacterium P01_G01_bin.49; assembly: GCA_039180145.1. GTDB lineage: Bacteria > Cyanobacteriota > Cyanobacteriia > Cyanobacteriales > Microcystaceae > JBCDDV01. The sequence continues at coordinate 1,569 of JBCDDV010000858.1, forward strand.
TCTTTCGGATTAGTTGCCCATCATCTCTTTGCTGTGTGGCATGGAGATTATCGCCTAAAAAAGCGCTATGGGGAGGCATTTCTTAAGGTTCAAGAAAGAACCTCTATTGTTCCTTTTTTAGCGATTTTAGAGGGCCGTCAAACCCTAAAGTGGCAAGAATTTTTACGACCTGCTTATGTGGGAGTAGTCGGTTTTATTGCCTTACTCTGGTGGGGCCATCCTTGGTTAATGCAAGTGACGGCTGAAGTCCCT
>JBCDDV010000859.1:0-1817 GCA_039180145.1 Cyanobacteria bacterium P01_G01_bin.49
CAATGATTTAACTTTGCCTGATGTTAAAAAATTAACCCTAGGAAAAGGGCCCAAAGGAGACAACAATAGTCTAGAAATTTGTCAACAAATGAGCGATCGCGCTTTTTGGAGAAGCATACCGTCTGAAGTTATTGATCAGCAAAAACGCGTAGATAATGTGCAAACATTATTAGATGACCATCCTTTAGGACAAAAAACCAATGTCAAACGCTTATTAAAGTTGCATCGTCAGCGATTAAATTTTCGAGAAGAACTCCATGTTAGTCAAATTAGATTTCAAAAATTACAGTCTAATCAATCTTATTACTGGGAAGAATTTCTCAATTTAATTAAAATATTACGGGAATTTGAGGCATTGGATGGTTATACGCCAACCCCTTTAGGAGAAGCTGCGGCTACTATGCGAGGGGAAAATGAGCTATGGTTAGGTTTAGTCTTTATGTCGGGGATTTTAAATAACTTAGAATCCCATCAATTAGCGGCTGCGGTAAGTGCCATTATCACAGAAACCTTACGTCCTGATACTTGGACAAATTATTTACCATCACCAGAGGTTTTAACGCTGTTTCGAGAGTCTCCAGAAAATGGGGTAAGTTTGGGAGAGATACGCCGTTTATTAAACCAAACTCAAAGACGTTATCAGATTACGATTCCGGTGTGGTTAGAGTTAGAATTAATCGGATTAATCGAACAGTGGGCATTAGGAACAGACTGGCAAGTGTTATGTGAAAATACAAGTTTAGATGAAGGAGATTTAGTGCGTTTGTTAAGACGAACTATTGATTTATTGTGGCAAATTCCCCAAATCCCAGGGGTTTCTGAAACGTTAAAAAGAACAGCGAAAGAGGCAATTATTCAATTGAAGCGTTTTCCGATTTAATTTAAAGTTATTTATAGTTGGATAAATGAGTTATTAGAATAAGTTTGAAAATTTCCTTCTCAAGTTTTGATCAAATTGTCTAATTACTGATTAGAATTTAAAATAATCAATAAAAATTATATTTCTATCACCCGATAAATATGTTTAAGACTATGATCAGCATTAATTTCAATCACTAAATCAACTAAATTGGGATTTTGTACTAAAGGGGTAATAAATAATTCGGGATGCAAAGACTTCCAAAAATAATCGACAAACTTATCGATTTGTTGGTTACTCATGCCTGTTTTTCCTGATGCAATCATTTTTTGTTCTGCTTCTTTTCGCCATTGTTTACTCAAATGATAGTCAACAGGATATAAAACCATTAGGCGATCTAATCTTTCCCACATCGGTAAATAAGCAGTTAAAGCGTGATTAATATCTTTCGCAAATTGTCGATCTTCTGAAGTATTAATGGGGTTTGGCCAAACATGATATTGCGCTTCATTGATCGGACGAACTCCAACAAACCAGCCTTCAAATAAGACAATATCAGCCTGACTAAGGATTTCTGATTCAATTCTATCCCCTTCACCGTTCCATAAAGATTTATCAAACCTTGGAATAGCAGTAGGTTGAGAATAAATAGGATCACGTAACTGATCGAGGATTTTAATCCCTAATTCTACATCATGAGTGCCTGGGGGGCCACGCCAAATTAAACGAGGATCATTTTCTTTGAGCTTCTGACGCTGAGCATAAGTTTTATATAAATCATCAAGGGAAATGTTAATAGTCCTATGACTAAGCTGTTCAAGAATTAAGTAAATTAGAGTACATAATGTTGTTTTTCCTGTACCTTGTCCGCCTAAAATTCCTTGAATCAAAGGTCGATTGAGTCGCTTTTTTTCTTCACTTATTTGAATCGCCAATGGTAGCCAAAAGTACCATAAAG
>JBCDDV010000860.1:0-1815 GCA_039180145.1 Cyanobacteria bacterium P01_G01_bin.49
AAAAAGTTCAGGAATATGCTTAAGTTTTATCTATTTAGTGACCACTCAAATAAACTTAGCGATCACCTCAGCAATGTTCTGAGATCCTCCTGGTTTACCGACCCTTTCTTGTCCATTTTGTTGACAATTTTTTAAATAAGACTTATCTTTTAAAACCTTTTGAATAACTCTGGTAGCTTCTGTGCAAATAGCCGAATTATTATAATTTTTGCCAATAGTTTTCACCGAAGTTCCTAATAGTCGCATTTGAGCTTCAGCAAATACATAGGTAAATTGCGGCCCTTTTCCTGGTAATTGAATCACAGGTTTTCCCAATCCTACCGCTTGTTCGACAGCCGTTCCTGCCATACCAATAACTAAATCGCATTGGGATATGATATCAGCAAACGCATGATAAAAACATTGAACAGTTACTATTTTATCTTGATACTTTTTATTCAAAATACCAAATGATTGATATTGCCATCCTTGTTCTTTTGCCAAGTTTTCTAGATCGACTTCTTGAATACTATTAACTAAAGCAACTCGAAATTGCACCGTTTCTGATATCGCTAATACTTCACAAACTTGTAACTGCAACCTTAAGTTATTGATAGCTTCAGGAACTCGACTACCTGGAAGTAACGCAATAGTAAAAAAATTAGGATTCAAGTCTAAGTTCTTACCTTTAGGGGTCAGTACATCCATGATCGGATAACCAGCAAACCTTGCCTTCTTGATTCCTTGATTTTGTAAGTCTTCTGCCGTAAACTGATCTCTAGTAAAAATCGCTAAACATCGAGGTGATCGCAAACACCAGCGTGTTAACCAAGGTAACTTTAAGGTTCCTTCATAAAAGCTAGAAGTAGACACTAAAAAAGCAACGTAAGGACGACCCGAAATATAAGCCATGGTAATCGGAAAAATATCACCAACAGCGACAATTAAATCATAATTCAAGCGATATTTTAATAAAGTACGAATTTGATATAAAGTTAATCCAATTAACCCTGCCATTAAATCCTTTAATAAGGTTAAAAAATTCATATAAAGAATTCCCCCAGATGGCAAGTTTTGAGGATGCCCAACAATGGGAACCTTTAAATTAGAATAGGTTTTTCCCTCCCCAACTAATGGCATTGCTTTGACAGTCATTCGAGGGTTGATTTTAACGAATGCTTGGAGAATGAGACTAGCATTAAGGTCTTCTCCATGCCCATTACTCATAAATAATACTTGTTTTTTGAGCATGATTGATTTCAGCAGTCTGTCCTTTTGTTAAGATAACATAAATTAGTTTCAGACTTGAGAATTAATGATTAAGATCGAAAATAATTGATTAAATTCAAAGTTGCCAATGCCATCTTTTTTCATTAACCATTGGAGATAATCGATTCTAAATTTATGACGACATCTATTTGGGGTTCTTTAGTCATTTTTTTTCTATGTCCTCTACTTGGAGGACTGCCTATAATTGAGTGGTTAACCTATCTTTTTACTCAACAAAAATTATCTCAATTAGGAACAGGAAATATTTCTGTTTCTGCTGCTTTTTATCACGGAGGTAATATTGTTGGGATTTTAGCTGCTTTATCAGAAGCAGGAAAAGGAATTATTGTTGTTTTGTTAGCCCGCTATTTTTTTCCGGTTGAACCGATTTGGGAATTGATGGCTTTAATCGCTTTAATTATGGGAAGATATTGGATAGGAAAAGGGGCTGGAACCACGAATTTATTTTGGGGTATGTTGCTCAGCCTTATGTGGGGACATTTATAAAGAATTTGGTGCAGTTTTTCCTCCAGCTGTGAAAGGGTCTCAAAGACCGCCCGGAGCGGA
>JBCDDV010000861.1:0-1813 GCA_039180145.1 Cyanobacteria bacterium P01_G01_bin.49
AATAAATAAAGCCAATTTCTTGGAAAAGAGAAAGGTATTAGTCGGTTTTTTGGACACTCTTCAAAGATACTTTGTATCTTAGAAAAAGAATCCCCAAGTTCTACAACTTGGGGAGTTTCAATTATAATGGGATCTAAGTCCCTGTTCTAAAAAATCTTTTTGATGAGTAAATCACCCGATAATTCTCCTTCATCTCGCACCAAGCTTGATCCCGAAAAATATGCCAGGCTCAAAGCAGAAGCAAAAGCCCCCTATAGAGGGTTCAGGAAGTTTTTTTATATCGCTTTTGGCGCATCAGGTTTTATTGGTGCGTTAATATTTTTAGCACAGTTGGCCGCAGGAAAAAATGTGACTACGGCATTACCGAATTTCGCTTTGCAAATTGGGGTAGTAGCATTAATGGTTTGCTTATTTCGGTTAGAAAAAACCTCTTAGATAACGGAGTTTTACAAGAAAAATGTATTGGTATGATGGTCAACTCATCGAACAAAATAATATTTGTTTACCAATTACTGAACCAGGTTTAATTTATGGGGCAACTACCTTTACAACCTTACGAGTTTATAATCGATCTCTTGAACATCCTTTAACCCAATGGAAAGCCCATTGTCATCGTCTTGAAAGGAGCTTGATAGATTTTGATTGGAACGCACCAAATTGGCAACAATTACGTCAAGGTGCTTTAAATCTTCTTGAGCATTATCCTATCTTAAGACTAATCATATTTCCTGATGGACGAGAATGGATCACAGGACGCTTTTTACCGAAAGATTTAGAAGTTTATCAACGCCAAGGAGTCAAGGGGTGGGTCGCAAACCATTCCCTATTTCAAAGAACATTACCTTCCTATAAAACAGGTAATTATTTAGGGGCGTGGTTAGGGTTACAACAAGCCAAAAAGCAGGGCTTTCAAGAAGCTATTTTAGTCGATTCACAGGGCAATTGGTTAGAAAGTAGTACAGGAAATTTATGGGGATGGAAAGGGGGAATATGGTACACTCCAGCTTTAGAAACAGGAATTTTACCAGGCATTGGGCGATCGCAATTAATTGATTGGTTAGTTAGTCAAAATCGTGAGATAGTTAAAACCCAATGGACACCAGAATGGTTTAAAACCCTAGAAATTATTGCTTACACCAACAGCGTTTTGGAAGTTGTTCCTTTTTCTCACATTGTTCTAGAGAACAGACAATGGACTTTTGATGTGTCTCATGTTGCCCTCAAACAATTACTTAGTTACTATCACCAAGTCACCGACCCCAAAGAATCACAATTGTGATGTTGTATCAGGAGAGATCTCTCTCCCTCCTCTATCTTCTTTTGCTGTTTCTTGATCAGTAATTAAATCATTGAATTCATTAAGATCAACACCAATATCTTGGCAAGCTTTCTTCAAATTGTCTATAAACAAACCGTAGTCTTCGCCGTACCCTGAAAGCTTTGCTGCTACAGCTACTCCCTGTTTTGCATTAGCTTTAGCACAGTTGATTAAATCTATTCCTTGAAGCATTTTTAATTCCTTTTTTGGGTTAATTCGGAGGCGACTTAAGTCGTTAATTCTAACAATTGAGTGGTAAGTAAGGAAACTCATTAAATTAACGCTAACAAAAACAAGATTATCGTTGTTCTTAAGAAAGTTTGGGACGATTCTTTCGTTAATCCAGGCAATTTTATCACAATTTAAAAACCTCTTGTTTTGGGCGATGAAAATGGCAGAAAGATTCTTAAGTTCCTATTTTTTAAATCAAAGAAAATATTCACCAACTCAAATCAACTCTCAAGTCGGTGAATTGTTAAGACTCAATCTTTCTCT
>JBCDDV010000862.1:0-1802 GCA_039180145.1 Cyanobacteria bacterium P01_G01_bin.49
GACTTTAGTAAGACCACGGCTCCAAAAAACAAAATAAGACAAGCGTAAGAAACCCATAGCAAAATTAGCACGATAGTACCTGCGGCCCCATAGGTTGAGCCAGGTTCAACTTGTCCAAAATAGAATCCGATCAGTGTTTTTCCCAATAGGAACCATATAACCCTAATAATAAAATTGCTCCCCAAAAACCAGGAATTGGCCAAGTCACCAAAATCTGTTGTTTGCCTCCTAAAATGATTAGTCCTAAAGTTAAAGGTAGGGATATCCAAAAAATTAATAATTGCTTTTCCCAGAAATATTTTTGATTAGTTAATTCAAAATTTAAAGGATATTTTTTTCGTAATGGGGTAAATAATTGCAATAACAAGCTGCGGAAGGTAACCCACCATAAGGGAAAACCAATAGTTGGAAATAATAAGCCGATTCCTACTCCAAAAACAGTTAAGGCATTAAGAATACTATAGTTTGTTGGAGGTGCATTGGGAACGGGAAGAAACCGATCAAAAAATTGGAATTTAAATGATATCCAATCATGATGAAAGTTCCAAAATATTAGCGGAAATAAAGTAATTATAAATAAGATTAGTCCTAATCCTGTCCATGGAGAAAATAAAGCACGGCGATGAAACTTACTATTTAAACAAAATGCTACTAAAGATAAACCTAAAAGAAATCCATGATATTTACTAAGACAAGCTAATCCAATTAAAACACCTAGAATACTAAGACGATAACTCGGAGAATAACTTTGATTTAAGGGAGGGAAAAATTCGTATACAGCACAACATAAAGCGGCTGACCAAAAGAAAATCAAGGGACTATCAGGAAGGGTAACAATGCCAAATCCAATTTGAAAAATAGGAACAATTGAGGCAATAATCAAGGTGATTTTAGCTGCTTTTATCGTAAATAATTTGGCACTAGTAACGTATAATAAAAATAGGCTGCCTGTGTATAAAAGCAAGGTTCCAATGCGTAGGGTAAATGGAGAAACGATACCAGTTATCCAAGGGCCAAATCCTGTCGTTAATGCGACCAAAACAGGATGATCAAAGTAACTCCAATCTAAATGTCGAGTGTAGAGATAATAATACCCTTCATCGTAACCAGGCAGTAGCCAAAAGGCAACGATTGTCCGAAAAGCAAGGCCTAGTAACAATATTACAAAAACTGACGATGATAAATTAGCAAACACAATTTTTAGCAGCAAAATAAGTGTAATAACGGTGGGAAAGAGGCCAAGTTAGTTTAACATTAATTAAATTGATTAGTCAGTTCACGAAACCAACAATCTTTAAGCGTTTTGTTATTATCATCTCTTGTCTCACAGGATTGTCCTTCAAAACCATTTATGAAACTCCGGTTAATTTATCAACAGAAATCGCTCAACAAACCCCATCAATTGGTCAAGAGATCCCAAGTTTCTTTGAGACAGGACGACTAACCTCAGAAGATAGACTATCATTTCAAACCTTAGATATTATTCTGGTGAAGCATTAAATTTTGAAAACGAAAAAGAAAGTATTACCATGAGAGTGTATCGAGTTAATCATTGTCCCTATGCTTTAGGTGTTCGCCTTCTTAAATCGACGGATGATAGTTGGAGTCAAAGAGCCTTTTAAATGGGTTGGAGTTATTTAAAAAATAGTAATTATTTTAAGTTATGTCTGACAATCTTAATTATCATAATGAGAGAAAAACACGAGCAACTAAACAAGCAAAAACTGTTTTTATTGCTTTGTTAGTTTCAGGATTATTACTTGGTATTCTTGTCTCTTTTGGTGTTATTAAACTGATGGCTC
>JBCDDV010000863.1:0-1795 GCA_039180145.1 Cyanobacteria bacterium P01_G01_bin.49
CCACCGTCCATTGGCCAACTTTTTACCAGTGGTAGCTGATCGATCGTGGTGGTGCCATACTGGATGGGTGTCTTCGTCAGGGATTTACGGGGTAGGGCCGTCAGTGCGGTAAACGGTGCGGAGATTACGATTACTGAAGCAACCTCAGCAAAAGGCGAAAATTTTAGTTTTTCCTTGTTAGAAGATCGGCTAATTATCGCTCAAAAAAGTGAGTTAATTGAAAACGCAATTGATGCCTTTAAAGGTCAAGGATCTTATGCTGATAAACCAGGGGTCAAAAAAACCTTAGCTCAACCCTTATCCCTGAAAAATAGTCTTGTTAACGTTTATATTCCTAGCTACGGCGAGATGTTAAAACAATACCTTTTGAACCAAGATCAAGAGTTGCCAGTGGCGACATTGAAACAATTAGATGCTATTGGTTCAGTGGTAATGGGAATTGCTGCCCAAGAACAAGGACTCCATTTACAAGCGATCGCTCAGTTTAATCCCGATTCTTTTAAGTCACTTCCTTCAGAAGTTTCGGGAGATATTTTATCAACATTTCCTGAAACAACTTTGATGGTAATGAATGGAAAAAACCTTGCTCAAGGATGGTCTGTTTTGGTAGAAGAATCAGCACAAGATCCAGAATTAGAAGACTTAGTTAGGCAAATTCGGCGAGGATTTAGTCAAGCTAATTTTGATGTTGATCGAGAGGTTTTTGGCTGGCTAGATGGAGAATTTGCCATGGGAATGGTCACCTTAGAAAGAGGAGGAATTGCCAATTTAGGTTTGGCAGGAATAATGATGTTAGAAACTAGCGATCGCCAGACTGGAGAAGAAGCTTTAACCAAATTAAATCAATTAGCTCAATCCAATCCTAATATTATCTCAAACGAGAGAAATATCGATAATATTCAAGTAACAGAATGGACAGCCGGTCAACAGGGAATTATCTTATCTTACGGTTGGTTAGATAATCAGAAATTGCGGTTGAATTTGGGAACTTCTTGGGAGACATCTGATCAACAAAAAGCACAGCAGTCATTAACAAAACAGCCAATTTTTCAAACAATTGAGTCACTTTTACCCAAGGATAATTTAGGGTATTTTTACCTTGATTTTCAACAACTCACTCAACAACTTAAAACCTTTCCTGGTACTTTAGTTGATCCCGACACTGAAGCTGTTTTAAATTCCATTCAAGGGTTAGGAATGACAGCAACATTACCCAATAAATCAACCAGCCAACTCGATTTAGTGCTATCGATTCAATCAACAGATCAATAATGGAAAAAAAAATCCTTTCTGCTGAAAAAATTCGTCGTATTCTCACCCGTTTAGCTTCCCAAGTGATAGAAAAGTCAGGAAATCTTTCTGATATTGTCTTATTGGGAATTTATACAAGAGGTGTTCCATTAGCTTATATGTTAGCCCAGCAAATTGAAATCTTAGAAGGGGTAAAAGTACCAGTAGGGGCAATTGACGTAACCTTTTATCGTGATGATTTAGATCGCATTAAAACTCGGACACCTGCCAAAACAAAAATGCCCTTTGACCTAACAGGAAAAACAGTTATTTTAGTAGATGATGTTATCTATAAGGGGCGTACCATTCGAGCGGCATTAAATGCCGTGAGTGAATATGGAAGGCCACAAGTTATCCGATTATTAGTATTAGTAGATCGGGGTCATCGAGAGTTGCCAATTCATCCTGATTTTACGGGGAAAAAGTTACCAACAGCGTCAAAAGAACAGGTTAAAGTGTATTTACAAGAAACTGATGGCCAAGATGCCGTAGCCTTAATTAAGTA
>JBCDDV010000864.1:0-1789 GCA_039180145.1 Cyanobacteria bacterium P01_G01_bin.49
TAATAGAATTTAATCTTCGTCAAGAGGTGGGAAGACTTCCTCAAACTGCCAGATAAAGTTTTTATGCTCAATAAACCAACTGCGGGTTTCTGGTGTCAATTGAACCCAAATAATTTCTAGGGGAACATGGGGAGAAGAATATTGATATTTTTGCCCTAATTGCCTCAAGTTTTCAATCACATGGGGGGATAAACCAAAGACAGACCAATCAATATTTAGTTTTCTGCCAGCCACCCCACCCGTTGGATCAAAAATTAGCTGTGATGCTCTTACTAAATCAGCAAAATGCCTGGGTTGAAGTCCCGTAACTTTCTGAACTTCCATCGCTTGATTATTCGTTTGCTTCATAGCGATTTTCCTGGGATAGAATTCTGTAGCTATTGTAACCGATTTGCCGAAAAAATTGTCTTTTTTTAAGTCTTCAAATGATGACTAATTATCAATTTATTACATTTTCATAAAAAATATCAATTTTAGTCTATCTTTACCGCTGTGCAGAGATTAGAGAACAATGATTATTGGTCAAGGTAGTTGAGCTAATGCAGAATATTGAGAGTAGACAGCTTTAGCCTCTCTAAGTTAAACTGGTAATGAGTATGTATTAGTTATTAATTGCCATATTTAAGCTTTATGAACAGAGAGGAGGAAACCGTTCAACCACTGCGATCGCTAGATGATGCCATAAATCGTTGCCAAACCCTTGGAATGCGGGTCAGTCGCCAGCGTCGCTATATTCTAGAATTACTCTGGAAAGTGCAGGAACATCTATCTGCCAGGGACATTTATCATCGTCTCAATCAAGAAGGAAAAGGGATTGGTCACACCTCAGTGTATCAAAATCTAGAGGCCTTATCGAGTCAAGGAATTATTGAATGCTTAGAAAGATGTGAAGGAAGACTTTACGGAAATATCAGCCACTCCCATAGTCATGTTAACTGTCTCGACACGCAACAAATCTTAGATATTCACGTCAAACTTCCCCCAGAAATTTTACAACAAATAGAAGCTCAAACAGGGATAAAAATTACTGACTATCGCATTGATTTCTATGGTTATAAACAGCAAAATTCGTCTACACTAAATTAGGAATAAAGTAAGCCCTCACCCCAGAAACTTCGTGAGCGATCGCCCAAATAACCTCTTAGTTGTTGATGATGACCCCATTTTCTGCTTAGGCCTCACCACTGCCTTAAGCAGCTATCCACAATGGAATATTGTGGCTCAAGTTGATAATTTTACTGATGCGCTAACCCAATTAGCAAATCAAATAGTTACCCTTGTCATTGTCGAGCCAAGTTTACAAGATAGTACCCTAGATATCCAAGAGTTCTGTCAACGAATTAAACAAAATTATCCCGAAATCAAAGTTTGCTTACTAAGTTATTCTGTCAATCATAATCAACTGCCAACATTGCAAGAAATTGGCATAGAAGGGTTTTGTCATAAAGGCATCCCCATTGCAGATTTGCTTGATATCCTAACGAGAATTATCCAAGATGAAGAAGTCTGGCCAAGCTTAACAATTCCTGCTCAACCAGTTAAAAAAAGAGCAGAAATTTTTCATCAAACTTGGTTATACCGTCTACAAAAATCAGGAATTAATCAAATTAATGCTAATTTAAACCTAATTAATGAAAGACTTCGACAAAGTCCCCTTTCTAAAATTGACAATATATTTTGGCAAGGAAGAAAGCGAGAGCTTTTAACAGCGCGTTGGTTGATTGATCGAATCGCTCCTGTTAGCGTGATTGTCATTGCTTCTGATACCCCTCAAACTGATCAGTCAACA
>JBCDDV010000865.1:0-1788 GCA_039180145.1 Cyanobacteria bacterium P01_G01_bin.49
TGCGATCGCTCATCGCTGAGTGGGAAAGAACTGTTGGAATTGTTCGAGCAATATGAAATTAAAATTCATCCCAATACGCTGACAAAATGGTTTCGTCCCTTAAATGGATTTAGAAGAACTCGCGTTTATTCGCTCAAAGAACTTTATCCAGTAATTCTGGCAGCGCACACCTACAAGCTACGCAAGGAAATTACAAAAGTTACTCAATCTGTTGTTAAAGCTAGTTAGTTGAGGTTATATAAATGGCAGATTACATCAAGCGGATTCAATCTCGTTTATCTCGGAAAAATATTAAAAAATCCAGAACAGTTCTAATTGATGCAATAGTTCAAGCAGGCTTTGACCATACAAAGTTAACTGAAGATGAAGTTGATAATTTAACTAATCTTTTGGTTGAGAAGTTTAAAGTTGATTGTGCAAGCGATTCTCAACTTCCCATCCCCCAACCTGAGATAAGCGAAAATTTGGTTAATGAACCCGGTATTAGTGAAATTCTTCAAGCTCCCGAATCTGAAGAAGAAACATCAGAAATAGTAATTAGTTCAGAGCAAAAACAGGAATTAATTGCAACTCAAGCATCAGAATTGGGTATTGAACTATCGGAAGTTGAGGTGGTAGAAGTTGCCACTAGCGTGAGAGATAGTTTTCTAGACCACGATTGTTTTATCGAAGAAGTAATAACGGCAGTTGTTGCATATAACGACCATCGTAGTGATAATTTAGAGCAAAAAATAAAAGATGCTAGGAAGCATATTGAAAATCGCAGAAATCAATTAAATAAAACACTTGTTGGCGAGTTTGGGGAGATGAACAACCTTTTTCGTTGCCAGTCAGCAAAGCGTAAGGAATTATCTTCCATCATTGCAGCAACCTTCAAAATCTAGCTTTGAATGTATTTATTTAATAGTTGGTGGAATATTTTTGCTACCTCTAATAATTCAATTATTCATAGCAAGTTTCAAACCCCTCACCCCCAACCAACAACGACAAAGATTAGTAGAGCGGGGATATATCTGTGTAAACCGTTGTCAGGAAGATTAAAAATGAAATCAAAATACGTCCGCGACCATGTTTCAGGTTATGGTAAATCAATCAGAAAGGCTACAGCTAATAAGTTTGGCATCAATAACAGCTTAATTATCCGTGCTGTAAATGGGGATGAAAAAGCTTTAAAAGAAGTGGCAGATAAGGGAAAACTCGGCGAACGATTAGCTCTATCAATGCCGATAATTAAAGAAAACCTCAAAGCCTACATCGAAGGAACTACCGAGTACAACACAGCCTTAGCTGATATTTATAAGTCCGGTGCTAAGGGTGCGATCGCAATCGATAAAGCAGTCAGTGATGTCACCTTAGAAGATACTCGTTACGACAATTTGATGGAGGAATATAAAACCAAGTTATTCACCCAACTAGAATCTGAAAGCCAACGTCATGGTGATTCTATGGACGTAATTGAACTACAGGCTTGGGTAGATACTCAGATGGCGACAGTAAACGCCAAAGCTAATTTAGAATCAATTTCCAATAAACCATTCCTAGCTCAGATGAAAGCAGATGAAGACTATGAAAATAAAAAGATAAAACATCTGTTAGAAAATGGTTCGGACAGCGATTTAAGTTTAATTCCTCAAAAGCATTTCTCAACTAATCCCATTGTCAGAATGTGGAACAAAATTAGAGAAATTTTTAGTTAATTAAAAACCTCCAGTAATTATCTGGAGGTATTCCAAACGTCAGGGGAATAATACTATGTTACAAGAATTTGAGGAAATAGAAAATACAGAA
>JBCDDV010000866.1:0-1784 GCA_039180145.1 Cyanobacteria bacterium P01_G01_bin.49
AAAAACTAAAAGACCTCGAAGCAGAAATTAATGCAGAAACGTCCCCGGTTCGTCCTTTCAATCCGGAGGAAGAAACACCAGGTATATTGACACGCCTTGCTAACTGGTATCAAGGGTTAGGAACTCCGGCTAAAGTCGGCGTAGCTATTGTCGGGGTGATGGTAGGATTATCGATTCTCAATAGTGTTTTAAAGTTAGTCTCTTCTCTCATTGTCGTTGGTATTTTTGGGGCAATTCTTTATGGATTATATCGAGCATTAATTAAAGATAAATCTGCTTCATAACGCCAAAAAGCATCCATTTTTTTATTGAGAATTATCACAATTCATATTAAACTCACGTTACCATGTTACCAACTTAAACTTAAATAAAAGTATCAAAATAATGTTAACAATATGAATTTTGATGTCATCATTATCGGTAGTGGAATTGGTGGTTTAACTGCCGCTGCTTTATTGGCAAGATACGGTAAAAAAGTTGCTATCTTTGAGAGTCATTCGATTCCTGGAGGGGCAGCGCATACCTTTATTCGTGGTGGGTTTAAGTTTGATTCTGGCCCCTCTTTTTATTGCGGGTTAGGCAAAGATCGTCCTAGTCTAAATCCCCTAAAACAAGTATTAGATATTATTGGGGAATCGCTTGAAGTTGTTCCTTATGATCCCTTGGGATATTATCATTTTCCAGAGGGTAAATTTCCTGTTTTTAGTAATTTAGATCGATATCGTCAAACAGTTGCCAAAATTACACCTGAAGGGGCCAAAGAATTAGAGCAATTTGAATCTCAAATGTTAGGACTGTATGATTGCCTAAAAGAGGTTCCAACTATTGCTTTACGGTCAGATTGGCAATTATTTTCTGTTTTAATTTCTCACTATTCGTCTGCTTTAGTTAAAACCCTATTTCAAGTCGGAATTATTAATAGTTCCGTTGGCGATGTTACGGATCAAACTGTTAAAGATACTTGGGTACGTCGCTTAATTGACCTTGAATGTTTTTTATTATCAGGTTTAAAAGCTGAAGGAACAGTTGCCCCTGAAGTTGCTTTTATGTTGGGAGAAAGAACCCGCGCAGGGGTAGAATACCCCTTAGGAGGAAGTGAAGCAATTATTAATGCTTTGATTAATGGGTTAAAGCGATGGGGAGGACAATTATATTTAAGCCGTCATGTCGATAAAATTCTAGTGGAATCAGGAAAAACAACAGGCATAAAATTACGGAACGGTGATATCATTAAAGCCCCAATTGTAATTTCTAATGCCACACTTTGGGACACTTATAACCATCTTTTATCGCCAGAAGATTTACCCAAAAAATACCGAAAAAAAGAATTAAATACTCCAGTAGTAGAAAGCTTTATGCATCTTCATTTAGGCATAAAAGCAGAAGGATTAGAAGACTTAACAGGACATCATGTCGTCGTTCATGATAGCAATCAAGATATTACAGTGCCGGGTAATACCTGTATGATTTCGATTCCTTCAGTTTGGGATAAAAATTTGGCTCCTGATGGTCACTATGTCATTCATGCTTATACATTAGAACCCTACGCAGGATGGGAAAAAAATGCAGCGTATGAAAGCAAGAAAAAACAGCGATCGCAGTCTCTTTATCGCGCTTTAGAAAAAGTCATTCCTGATCTTCGCCAGCGAGTGGTTTTAGAGTTAATTGGAACCCCCCTAACCCACGCTCGTTTTCTTCGTCGTCATCAGGGAACTTATGGCCCAGCAATTGCCGCAGGAAAAGGAATGTTTCCCAGTTGCCGCACCCCAATTAAAGGATTATAT
>JBCDDV010000867.1:0-1772 GCA_039180145.1 Cyanobacteria bacterium P01_G01_bin.49
AACGCATTCACCTGTTCCCACATTTCTGAAGAAATAATCTCTCGAACAGAACGAGCATTTTCTCGTGCCATTTGTAAACAAGAAAGGATAGAATTGGGATAGTCTTGGTCAAATGTGAGAAACTGAATCACATTTTCTGAGGTGGCTTTCCCGTATTTTTGAGAAAATAGCTTTAAGTCTCCGGTTGTTAAGATCAAAGGTTCCCATTGTTGACCTAACTCTGATGGCAAATCTAAGATTAAATTGAGATTAACATCGACAAAACGAGCAACATTATCAGCTCTTTCAATATAACGATTTAACCAATAAATAGAATCAGCAACACGACTTAACATAAAAATTCTCAATAATTAGCAATTGTTTAACACCCAAGTATCTTTACTACCGCCCCCTTGGGAGGAATTAACCACAAGAGAATCTTTGATTAAAGCAACTCTAGTAAGTCCTCCAGGATGAACATAAATTTCATCCCCACGATGCAAAATATAGGGGCGTAAATCAACATGCCTTCCTTCAATTTGTCCGTTAATTAGAGTAGGAACACGGGAAAGACTTAAAGTAGGTTGGGCAATAAAATTACGGGGGTTAGCCTTGATTTTTTGTGCAAATTCTTCTCGCTGCTGTTGAGTAGAACTTACCCCGACTAACATGCCATAACCCCCCGCTTCATTGGCCGCTTTTACCACTAATTTATCCAGGTTTTCTAAGACATAGTTGCGATCGCTTTCTTGCCAACACAAATATGTAGGTACATTGGATAAGATTGGTTCTTCTCCTAAATAATAGCGGATCATTTCAGGAACATAAGCATAAACCACTTTATCATCAGCTACTCCTGTTCCTGGGGCATTTGCTAAAGCTACCTTTCCCTGACGATAGACTTCCATTAACCCTTCAACACCTAATAAAGAGTCGGAACGAAACTCTAGGGGATCAAGAAATTCATCATCTACACGACGATAAATCACATCTACTCTTTGAAGTCCTTTAGTGGTTTTCATTTGCAAGTATCCATCTACTACCACTAAGTCCCTTCCTTCTACTAATTCTACCCCCATTTGTTGGGCTAAGAATGAGTGTTCAAAATAGGCTGAATTATAGATTCCAGGGGTTAATACTACAACAGTTGGATCGGGAATTTGAGGACTGGCTAAATTTAGTAAAGTTTCTAATAAATGACTAGAATAATCATCAACAGGTTTAACCGCCATAGTTTGAAAAATTTGGGGAAAAGTGCTTTTCATCACCCGACGATTTTCTAAGACATAAGATACGCCAGAAGGAACCCGTAAATTATCTTCTAAAACGTACCATTGACCATCGTTGTGACGAACTAGATCGGTTCCAGTAATATGACACCAAACATTTTCTGGTGGAGTTATATTAAGACAAGGACGCAGAAAACCAGAAGCTGATTCAATGATTTTCTTGGGTATTTTGCCATCTTTGATAATATTTTGCTGATTATAAATATCTCCTAAAAACAAATTCAAAGCACGAATTCTTTGCTTTAATCCTTTTTCTAATTTTTGCCACTCTTTACCATCAATAATGCGGGGAATAATATCAAAAGGGAAAATTCTTTCTACCCCTTGATTATCATTATAAACTTGAAATGTTACCCCTAAATTAAATAACGCTAATTGTGCCGTATCTAACTGTTGCTTTAATTCTTCTAAAGATAAGTTTTGCATCCATTGAATTAATGAAGCAGCATGAGATCTCGGTTTTCCTAATCCTTCATATAATTCGTCATAAAATATTTCTGGATC
>JBCDDV010000868.1:0-1766 GCA_039180145.1 Cyanobacteria bacterium P01_G01_bin.49
AAAATAATCGACCAATTTTTATTCACAACAGGCTTGGCAAAATCTTTCTTCGATTTTGACGTAGTTTGTTGAGAAATGGAACGAGCGATGTTTTTTGCTATAGTCGGACGAGGGCGAGTAACTGGAGTAGAAAAATACTTTTGCCGTTCTGGGGGCATACTGGCTGCCAGTCGCCCCCCTATTGGGGTAGGGCTGTTTCATTCTAGAGAGAAGTTGGATAAATTAAAGTAAAAGCTTAATTTGACGGCAAAATGACTTCAATAAACTTAGATAAAAGCTTGGTTGATTACCTAAAACAAATACCTGATGAGAGAAAAGCCGGTGGTCGAAGACATCCTCTGTGGCTAATTTTGCTCATCATGATTTTGGGAATCATGAGTGGTTATTGGGGATATAGAGGTTTGGGTAGATTTGTCGAACGGCATCGCCGTCAATTAATTGACACATTGAAGATTCCAGGAGCAAGAGTTCCATCTTACTCAACCATTAGAAGGGTAATGATGCAGTTAGACTATCAACAAATAACCCAAGTCTTCAATGAATGGGCGTCACAATATACTCATAACAACAAGGGTCAATGGATTGCAATTGATGGTAAAAGTCTAAAAAATACAGTTGAAGACTGTTGGGGTGAACAGCAAAATTTTGTCATGATGGTTTCTGCTTTTACTCATGAACGAGGGGAAATTTTGGGAATACAAGTTATGGAAAATAAGAAACAAAGCGAAATTATCGCAGTACAAGACTTATTAGAATTACTAGATTTAAAAGGAGTCGTGTTTACTATGGATGCCTTGCATTGCCAAAAAAAACCATCTCGACGATTATCGCTAGCAACAATGATTATTTAATTGTGGTAAAAAGAAATCAAAAGACCCTGCATCGGCAAATTGAGTCTCAGACAGTGAGTACAGCTCCGATTCGTTACTATCAACAGACTGAAAAAACTAGAAATAGACTAATAGATCGAACTGTAGAAGTATTTGCTCCTCCGTTAAATCTAGATTCTCGTTGGATAGGAATAAAAAGCGTGATTAAAATTTTTCGTTCAGGAATTAGAGGCGATCACGATTATGAATCCGATTCTCCTACTTACTACATTAGTTCTTTACTTCCAACTTCTTCTCTAATTTCTCAAGGTATCAGACGGCACTGGAGTATCGAAAATCGTCTTCATTGGGTCAAAGATGTGGTAACTCAAGAAGATACTAGTCCTCAACTCCAGGGAAAAGCATCGACTAATATTTCTTTGCTTAAAAGCTGGGTTCTCAACCTATTGAGAGTTCATGGTTTTGATTCATTGACCGAGGCGTTAGATTATATGAGCAATAATTTGCCATTTTTGCTTTCTTTTTGTCATTAACTTGGTTTGATAGTTGTTATATTCACGATCTTATTTCTTTTTTAGAGAATGAAACAGCCCTACCCCCGTAGAGGAGGTTTAATTTTAGAACTTCTACGAGGTATGCGATTCATCGGCGACCTATCCTCACTACATCACCATCAAATGTAGGTAGTGAAAGAACAAAGGGATCTGTAGTGTAAGTCAAGGCTTGTTCCTCTAAGATACCAATAGCAATTTCTTCTCCCATGCGGAGACTGTCATAATAGTCGCTAAAATAGTGAACTCCTGCCATGTTGCGTCCGATGGAAATGTTAGCAGCTAATTTATTCAGCTCTCCTTCTAAAGTAAGAAAACAACTAGGAGTATCTGCAACTAACTTGGCATTCTCATCGATTGGATTAGAGATTTTTGGGGCGCGAAA
>JBCDDV010000869.1:0-1765 GCA_039180145.1 Cyanobacteria bacterium P01_G01_bin.49
GGATTACAAGGCAGAGACATTTTAAAAGAAATTGTGGATCAAGGTCATGAAAAAGACATGGCTATTATTCCTTGGTTTGAATTTGGATTTATGGCACCGGCTGATTCAGAATTAGCAAAACGCCACAAAGAATGGTTGACGCAACGACAAGATGGCACAACAGTATGGTTAGAAGGCAATGTTCATGAACGAGTTTGGTTAAATCCTTTTAATCTAGAAGTACAAGAATTTTTAGGAAATTTACTAACCGAAATTGTTAGTAATTACAATATTGATGGCATTCAAGTTGATGATCATTTTGGTATTCCCTTTGACTTTGGTTATGATGAAGTCACCGTTAAACTTTATCAACAAGAACATAACGGAAAATTGCCACCCAAACCGCCAAAAAATTTAAAAATGGGCAGTAATAATTGTATAGTTAATAATGTTGCTTGGACAGAATGGACGCAATGGAGATCTAATAAAATCACTAATTATATGGGAGAATTATTTACGTCGATTAAAGCAGCTAATCCCAACGTAATTATTTCCGTTTCTCCAAACCCTCAACCTTTCTCAGCCAATTGTTTTTTATTAGATTGGAAACAGTGGGAAAGAAAAGGTCTAATCGAAGAATTAGTCTTACAAGTTTATCGAGAAAATATGGCTGATTTCGAGCGAGAAATTAGCCGTCCAGAAGTGCAAGAAGCCAAAGCACACATCCCCTTCGGAGTTGGGGTTTTATCTGGATTAAAAGGTCGTCCAGTTCCGATGAGCCGTATTACAGAACAAGTGACTATGACTCGTCGCCAAAAGTTTGCTGGTGTTTCCTTTTTCTTCTATGAAAGTTTATGGAACTTTGGCCCCAAACCTCCTAAGGAACGTCAATTTATGTTTAAAGGTATTTTCCCAAACATTGTGAGTCGTCCCTCAGTTAAGAATTAACCTTTTGTTATACCATTCAGTAACAATAATCGCTAAGATCAAAACCGCATTAAACTAAGGAGAAACATTTGTGACTCGTCAATCACCACCTAGCTTACAACCTTTAATTGGTGGTATCATTGCTGCCCTATTGGTTGTCATCAGTTTTAACGCTTTTGTGATTATTAACCCTGGACAAGCAGGGGTTTTAAGTATTTTAGGGAAAGCGCAAGATGGGGCATTATTAGAAGGAATTCATTTTAAACCACCCGTCGTTTCTGCTGTTGATGTCTATGATGTTACGGTACAAAAATTTGAAGTTCCTGCCCAAAGTGCTACAAAAGATTTACAAGATCTTAGTGCTAGTTTTGCCATTAATTTTCGTCTTGATCCTTTGCAAATTGTAGAGATTCGACGCACCCAAGGAACCTTACAAAATATTGTTTCTAAAATTGTTGCTCCTCAAACCCAAGAATCATTTAAAATTGCAGCAGCCAGGCGTACGGTAGAACAGGCAATTACTCAACGGAGTGAACTCAAAGAAGACTTTGATAATGCCCTCAATTCTCGTTTAGAAAAGTACGGAATTATTGTTCTTGATACTAGCGTTATTGATTTGAATTTCTCTCCTGAATTTGCTAAAGCAGTTGAAGATAAACAAATTGCTGAACAAAAAGCACAACGGGCAGTTTATATTGCTCAAGAAGCTGAACAAGAAGCCCAAGCTGATATCAACCGTGCCAAAGGTAGGGCAGAAGCACAACGATTATTAGCCGAAACCTTAAAAGCACAAGGGGGAGAATTAGTGCTACAAAAAGAAGCGATTGAAGCTTGGAAGCACGGAGGCGCGCAGATGCCC
>JBCDDV010000870.1:0-1758 GCA_039180145.1 Cyanobacteria bacterium P01_G01_bin.49
CTCTTACAAATTGTCTAGCAAGGCTTCGATTTCCTTATTAAGTTAAAAAAATCCTCCCGTAAACTCCTCACTTTTAATTGAACATGAAATCTATCTTCTTAAAGTTTGTTAGTTATGTTCTGATCGGTTTATTGGTAGTAGTCGGTTTGTGGATGCAGAAGATAACCACAAGGTTTCAAACGTCAGATATCTATGGAACAGACTCCTCCAGTCAAAATCAATTGAACCCCTCCGAGGTGCTTTTTTCCCATACCTCTTCTAAACAATCCGAAACACCAACTTTTACGGTTGTTTATACACCAGCTAAGACACAACGGGGTAAAGAAATTCAAGGGTTGTTACAGCGAACGCAGACCTATGAGCAACTGACACGAAGTCTAAATCAAGTTCTGTTTTTGCCAGTGCCATTGACGGTAAATCAGGCAGAGTGCGGCATGGCTAATGCGTTTTACTCTCCTGCTGATCGCCAAATCATTATGTGCTATGAATTAACAGATCACTTTTTAAATTTCTATGCTTCTAGAACTGGCCCTAATGTACCGCCTACAGAAATTTCGACAGTTGGGGCCCTTAGTTTTATTTTTCTACATGAACTTGGTCACGCTGTTGTAGATGTACTGGATGTCCCGATACTGGGCCGAGAAGAAGATGCCGTTGATCGTTTTGCCACCACTATTTTGTCAAAAACTGCCATTGGCCATGTAGCTGCCCAAGCTGCAGCCATTTGGTTTGAAGCAGGCGCACGGCAACAGGATTATAGGAATATTCCTTACTGGAATGAGCATTCTTTAAACATTCAACGATTTTTTGATATTGTTTGTCTCCTTTACGGTAGCTCCCCTCAAACCTACGCTGATCTTATGCAACGACTCAACATATCCGAAAGAAGGGCAATGAGATGCCAAAAAGAATATGCAGAGGTCTGGGAAAATTGGATGAAAATCCTTGGGCCTCATGTACGTCCTCTTCCTGAGACGTTATTTTAGCAGATACGTCAATTTCCAACAGACAAATGAATGCTAGGATCTTGCGCTACCCAACCTACCGGAAATTTATAACGCACTTCAAAATGTAAATGAGAATTGACAATATCTGGTTTACCTGACGTTCCCACATACCCTAAAACATCCCCCGTTTGGACGGATTCACCCATTTTTACCCCAAAGCGGCTGAGATGAGCATAACGAGTTTGTCGCCCATTTCCGTGATCAACAATCACTAAAAAGCCATAATTACCCTCTTGGGCAGCAAAAATGACTTTTCCAGCATCAGCAGCTAAAACAGGGGTTTCAGGATCAGCTAAAAGATCAACACCGCCATGAAAAAAATTTTCTCCAGTATTAGGTTCAGTATGCCATCCATAGGATAGTCCGACTTGTGCTACATCAGGCAAAGGATACCCTTTTAAACCCGTGTAATCATTGGGGGAGTTGGTTGCTCCTGCTTCCCAATTGACTCCTGGAATAAACACAACTTCGGGGGTTTTCACACAACCATTAATCTCAAATAAGACATCAGCCCCAATACCATAAGCAGTGGCCAAGTCATTCCAAGTAGCACCTTGAGGAACGGTCACTCGAATACCATTAAAAGGTGGAATTAATATTTCTTGCCCTACTGTCACCTGTCCCCCCTGAAGATTAGCATTGAGTTGTATCAAAGTTTCAGGGACTAAATTATAGGTTTGGGCAATAGTTGCCAACGTTTCTGATGGGGCAACGCGATGACGTTGTAAACGAGATAACACAGGGGCTGGAC
>JBCDDV010000871.1:0-1756 GCA_039180145.1 Cyanobacteria bacterium P01_G01_bin.49
AGATTCTTTATAAAGATAATGCACGACGTGCCTTAGAGAAAGGTATGAATGTTATGGTTGAAGCAGTTGCTGTAACTTTAGGTCCACGCGGAAGAAATGTTGTTTTAGAAAAACAATATGGATCACCACAAATTGTAAACGATGGGGTTACAATAGCAAAAGAAATTAAATTAGAGGATCCAGTTGAAGATACAGGAGTTGCTTTAATTCGCCAAGCAGCATCGAAAACAAATGATGTAGCTGGAGATGGAACTACA
Source organism: Cyanobacteria bacterium P01_G01_bin.49 (assembly GCA_039180145.1). Taxonomy (GTDB): domain Bacteria; phylum Cyanobacteriota; class Cyanobacteriia; order Cyanobacteriales; family Microcystaceae; genus JBCDDV01. The sequence continues at coordinate 258 of JBCDDV010000871.1, forward strand.
ACTTCGACTGTTCTTGCTTATTCCATTGTCCAAGAAGGAATGAGAAATGTTGCAGCCGGAACAAACCCAATTAGTTTAAAAATTGGTATGGAGAAGGCGACAAAATACATCGTAGAACAGATAAATGAATTTGCTCAGCCTATAGAAAATATGGATTCCATTGCTCAAGTGGCAACAATTTCTTCTGGAAATGACCAAGAAGTTGGTAATATGATTGCGGATGCTTTAAAAAAGGTAGGGCGTGATGGCATTATATCGCTTGAAGAAGGTAAATCAACTGAAACGGAGTTAGAAGTAACTGAAGGGATGAGGTTTGATAAAGGATTTATTTCCCCCTACTTTATAAACCGACCTGAAAAAATGGAAGTGGTTTTAGAAAACCCTTATATATTGATAACAGATAAAAAGATCACGCTAGTAAAACAAGACTTGATACCAATACTAGAGCAAGTTACACCGACAAAAAGATCTTTATTAATAATAGCTGAAGATATAGAAAAAGAAGCCCTAGCTACTTTAGTTTTAAATAAATTAAGAGGAATTATTAATGTTGCAGCAGTTCGAGCACCAGCGTTTGGTCAATTGCGTAAAGATAGTCTTGAAGACATTACAGTTCTAACAAACGGTAGCTTAATTACAGAAGATGCGGGCTATACACTAAAAACAGCAACTTTAGATTTGTTAGGTTCAGCCCGACGGGTTATTCTTACAAAAGATTCCACAACTATCATAAATGAGGGGACGGTTGAGCAAGTTAAAGCTCAATGTGAAAATTTGCGAAAACAAGTGAACTTAGCAGAGGATTCTTACGAAAAAGAGAAATTGCAAGATCGTATTGCTAAATTATCTGGAGGTGTAGCTGTAATAAAAGTCGGCGCAATTACAGAGACAGAAATGAAAGAAAAAAAATTACGTTTAGAAGATGCGATTAATGCAACTAGAGCAGCCATTGAAGAAGGAATAGTACCTGGTGGAGGAGCAACTTTTGCACATCTTTCTGAAAATTTAAAAAATTGGGGGAAGATGAATTTAAAAGAAGAAGAACTTTTAGGAGCTTTGATAGTAGCGAAGTCTATTGAAAAGCCGTTAAAAAGAATTGCTGAAAACAGTGGAAAAAATGGAGCTTTAGTAACCGAACTCGTTCAAGAACAAAATTTTGAAATGGGTTATGATGCTTTAAATGATAAATTTATTAATATGTATCAAGAAGGGATCATAGATCCTGCAAAAGTCACTCGCTCAACATTACAAAATGCCGTCTCTATTGCTAGTATGATATTAACAACTGAGTGCCTGGTTGTAAGCGAAAAACGCTAACTTTTTTAGTAAAAAGTCAACCATGCTATTTATAATACAACATGGTTGATTTCGTTAGTTTATAATTCCGGCTTTTACTAACAAATTTTTGACCGTCGGAGTCGGTTGGGCCCCTTGATCTAGACGAATTTTAACACGTTCAGCCATTACATTAAATTCTTTCGAAATTGGATTATAAAAAC
>JBCDDV010000872.1:0-1755 GCA_039180145.1 Cyanobacteria bacterium P01_G01_bin.49
CGCCGAGGCATTTGGTGGGGGTCACCCTCGGATATACAGATGGTAGAATTGATGGTCAACAGGTTCCTGTGTTTCTTTTGCGCTCTCCCTGGACTCAGTTTTGTATCTGGGCCGCCACTAGTGATTTAATTGTGCCTGGTGGTGTGTTAGTGACGACAGATGATTCACAATGGAGTCTTGAAAGTCATTGGAAAGCTTATAGTTTGGTCAGCGGTAACCCGAATGAGAAATTTACTAAAAATTTAGCCCGCAAAGGTTATTCTCGTCGTCAGAGTCAAACAAAGTCTATGACTTCTATGACCAACTTAGCAGCAGAAATAGCCACAAAGGAGGTAAAAAAAGAGTCACATTCCTCCAGAGCAATGAGTTCAGTGAATTAAGTTTAATATCCCAGGATTGTAATTTGTCGGTATTTTGATTAACAAATCCTGGGTAATTGTTCCCCGCTCAACATATCAACAATTCGGTTAGCCCCTATTTTACTTTCTAGGGTGACCAATCCTGTTGTGCTTTCTTGAGGGGTGACTTGACCAATAATGCAGGCTTTTTGAGAAAAAGATTGCATAACATCTAAGGCTTGAGTCGTAAAATCTTGGGGAATAAAGGCGACAAATCTGCCTTCGTTAGCAACATAAAGGGGATCAAATCCTAAAATTTCACAGGCTCCTTGCACGTCTTCTCGTACAGGAATTACTGATTCTTTAATGTTCATAGTTAGGTTAGTAGCCAGAGCAATTTCATTTAAAGCACTGGCTAACCCGCCCCTTGTTAAATCTCTTAAGCAATGAATTTCTATTCCTTGGTTGATCATTTCTAAAACAATTTGATGGAGGGGAGCGCAGTCGCTTTCGATGGTGGTTTCAAATTCTAACCCTTCTCGAACTGCCATAATTGCAATACCGTGTCTTCCCAAGTCTCCACTGATTAAAATTGCGTCTCCTGGTTGTACAGTTTGGGGAGCAATCACTTGGTTATGTTCAATAATACCTACGCCTGCGGTATTAATAAAAATGCCGTCTCCTTTACCTCTATCGACTACTTTGGTGTCTCCAGTAACGATGGAAATATTGGCAGTTTGGGCGGTTTCTTTTAAGGATTGAACAACCCGCCATAATGTTTCCATGGGAAGTCCTTCTTCTAAGATAAATCCCACGCTTAAATATAGGGGACGGGCCCCACTCATGGCTAAATCGTTGACAGTTCCATTAATGGCTAAGCTGCCAATATCTCCCCCTGGAAAAAAAAGGGGATGAATAACATAAGAATCGGTTGTAAAGGCAATTTTATGAGCAGGAAGGTTGATAACAGCAGCATCATGGGGGGGAACTTGATTATTAGTTTGAAAGGCGGGGAAAAACATTTTTTCAATAAGTTGCTGCATCAATTTTCCCCCTCCTCCATGGGCGAGTAAGACTCGTGGATATTGATCGATGGGAATGGGACAAGTTAAATGAAAGTCGGTCATACTCAGGATTTTAAGAATAATAGAATTTAATTATATAGTTAAGGATTTAGTGATCGCCTATCCTTATCCACCATATTTATCATCATCCACCACTAATTAGGTGAGCTTTTTCTTAATTGCAAGAACTTTTTTGAATATTATTCTGTTATGTAATGTAGTTTTTGAACTCTAAACTTGATGCTATCTATTTCTTCAAAAATAGAGACATTATTCGCTAATAACTGAGGCATTTTTACGATACTCTAAAATTAGAATATTTTCTTTATCTTCATGAAAAAGGGATACTTAAC
>JBCDDV010000873.1:0-1749 GCA_039180145.1 Cyanobacteria bacterium P01_G01_bin.49
AAAAAACCCAGCTAAAAACCGAAGAACTAAACCGTCAGCTTCAAGAAAAAATTGCCGTATTGGAGATCAGAGATAAAGCAGGCATCAAATTATCTCAAATGAATGAATTTATTCAAGCCTGCCTGAGTTTGAATGAAGCACAGGAGATTATTGCTGATTTACTTCAGCCATTATTTCCCGACACTTCTGGCATAGTTTATTTAATGAACAATAGCGGCAATCTTGTAGATGCGATCGCGTCTTGGGGCGAACCCAATAGCGATCAACATTTTGAACCTAAAGAATGTTGGGCGATACGTCGGGGAAATTGCCATCAGGCAAACGCCGATACTCCAGGATTATACTGCTCTCATGTAGATCGAGATAGTCATGCCAACCCAACTCTATGTTTGCCCATGATTGCCAAAGGTGAAACTATTGGTATGCTACATCTGCAATTCCTAAAGAAAACTATCATTAGTCGATCGAGCAAAAACTTAGCCGAGACGGTAGCCCAAAACTTAGCATTATCCTTTGCCAACTTAAAGCTACAAGAAGAACTGAGACATCAAAGTCTGCGAGATCCTCTTACTGGCTTATACAATCGCCGTTACTTACAAGAAACTCTGCAAAAAGAAATCGATCGCGCTCATCGCAAGCAGCAGTTTGTCAGCATAATCATGTTAGATGTAGACCACTTTAAACGCTTTAATGATGTATACGGTCATAGTGCGGGAGATTTAGTGTTAAAACAAGTAGGCTCTTATCTTTTGTCGGAAACTCGTAAGTATGATATCGCTTGCCGTTACGGAGGAGAAGAATTGATTGTCGTGATGCCCGATGCCACGATTGAAGACACCATAATTCGAGCCGAAACAATCAGAGAAAAGATTAAAAAACTCAAATTAGAGCATGAGGGTAGAGACTTGGATTCCATCAGCGTTTCCATTGGAGTAAGCTGTTTTCCCGACGACGGTACAGATCCTGAAAAGTTAATTCAAGCTGCGGATAAAGCTTTGTATCTGGCAAAGGAAGAAGGTAGGGATTGTGTAAAGAGGTGTTGATGGTTGCCCTAAAGGATATCCCCCTTCGACAAAGGCGCATGCAAGCTGGAGCTTGCCGCCAGCGAAGCTGTCGAATCGACGTATGTCGATTGCCGCATGTACGTAGCCGCTTCGCGTAATAGTTTATTGGTAGAGTGGGCAACGCAGATCGAGTTTGTATTGAAAAGTCCAATTAAATAATTTTGCCCACCTTACAGTTGTTAGTTGTTGGTCGCGGATTGACTGGTACAATCATCCCTTGAGCTACTAAAGCGAATATTGTTCGAGAATTTAGTTAAGGGTGAGAGGCGATCGCATGAAAAAATTTTGGATGGGATTTGTTGGTTCGATCGCGTTGACGATCTTAAATACGACGATTGTTGAGGCTCAAACCACAAGAGCAGATGCATTACAGCCAGAATCTCAATCTCCACGAATTACTTTTACTCCCCTGGCAGAACAATTATTTTCTCAGCCAACCGCTAGACATTTAGGCAAAGGAGAAATTACGGTTAATCTGCATACTCGTACTTTCTTTTTTCCCGATCTGGTTCCTGGAGCAGTAGATAATGAGGATACTGCGGTTAATTTCAATACGGGATTTAGCTGGGGAATCAGTGACAAACTACAGTTAACCTTGCAGTTTCAGCACGTTGACAGTAGCTCTCCAGTCGAACAGGGAGACTTTATTTCCGAGCGCACAGAAGATAATGAAGCGGCGGCAGAG
>JBCDDV010000874.1:0-1748 GCA_039180145.1 Cyanobacteria bacterium P01_G01_bin.49
CCGTGCTTTAGTAAGAGACAAAGCAGCAGCAAAAACCCTATTAGGTGAAAAGATTGAATTAATTCGAGGGGATATTACCCATCCTGAAACCCTGACTCCTAAATTGGTAGAAAATGTATCAGCAGTGGTCTGTTGTACCGGAACTCGCGTACAACCGGTTGAAGGATATACCCCTAACCGAGATAAATACTATCAATGAACTAAGTTTTTTATGCCTCAAGTGGTGGATAGTCCTCAAGAAGTCGAATATTTGGGGATGAAAAATTTGATAGAAGTGGTTACAAAATATTTACGACCTGACACAAAATTACTCTTTGATTTTACTAACCCAACCGAAGATCTCAAAAATACTTGGGGGGCCGTTGATGATGTAGTGATGGGAGGCGTTAGTGAAAGCAGTATTCGCCTAGAAACAAATCGGGCTGTTTTTTCTGGTAATGTTTCGACCGCTAATAACGGGGGGTTTGCTTCTGTGAGAACTCGTAATTTACAACCTCCGCTAGATTTATCGAATTATGAAGGCATAGAATTACGAGTCGAAGGAGATGGGAAACGCTATAAATTTATTATCCGTTGTGAAGGTAAATGGGATGGCGTAGGTTATTGCTATTCTTTTGATACTTTCTATAATTGTCCGACAACAGTCCGCATTCCGTTTGCTGATTTAATTCCTGTTTTTCGGGCAAAAACGGTGCCAGAAATGGGTAATTTTGACCCTAGTTGTGTCTATTCAATGCAGTTTATGCAAAGTAAATTTGAATATGATGGGGGATTAAACCCTCAATTTTCTCCTGGGTTATTCCGCTTAGAATTAACTTCAATTAAAGCTTATGGGGGAAAAGCTAATACACCGCAATTTATTCTCATTAGTTCTGCTGGTGTGACTCGTCCAGGACGGTCTGATCTTAACTTAGATGAACAGCCCCCTGCCGTCAAAATGAATGATCAGCTTGGGGGTATTCTTACCTGGAAGTTGAAAGGGGAAGATGTGGTTCGTCAAAGTGGACTAAACTACACAATTATTCGACCCTGCGCGTTGACCGAAAAACCAGGCGATAAAGATCTTATTTTTGAGCAAGGAGATAATATCAAAGGCCAAGTTAGTCGAGAAGCGATCGCAGATTTATGTCTACAATTGCTAGAATCCCCAGAAGCTTGCCAAAAAACCTTTGAAGTCGCTGAAACAGAGCGACCTACCTCAAAAAAATGGACTCAGGCGATCGCTTCTCTTGAGATAGATTGATTATGTAGATGACTATCAGTTGCCGATAGGCCAATCTTGGCGAGGGGGAAAAGACTGGTCAGAATGCAACGCAGTCCCCCCAGGTTCAACCGGTCGATTAAAGCGCAAAGCTACACCAAACCCCAACCCAGCCGATGTAGAAACTGCGCTAGTGATTAGCAAAAATTCTAGAATGAACAACCAAGGACGAGATTGGATAGGAGATTTAGCTAATTTCATGAATCCCTCAACACCACACCAGCAATATATCTTTCTTTATACAGTCGTTATCGATAGAGCTTACCGTGAGATGTAGAATTTGCCAAGTTAATTGAGATTATTCAGGTTCAGGTATCGATATCGTATAGACAATTGATAACTGGGTCACATTATCATTATTAGTAATGATTATCTGTCTAAAAGTTAACCTAAATTGTTTTCAAATGTAATGATTTGTTGAAAATCAAATCGTTGTGATGATTTAATTACATTACCTTCAAGTAGAGTCCCTAGAAGTACCCACAGG
>JBCDDV010000875.1:0-1745 GCA_039180145.1 Cyanobacteria bacterium P01_G01_bin.49
ATTGAAATCAGTTTGGTGAAACTGCCATCGATCTTCTCATTAAACTTGTCCCTTTCTCTTGGGCTTTATTCGCGATTGACATTCGCGAAATCTATTTAATTTTGTCCAAAGTCCAATAACTCATAAAATAACTCATAAAATATCTTGCTAAAAAACATTAGGGAAAATGACAATCAATCAGCCAACTTGGTATACGGAAGCCATAGAAAGGGAAATCAATTATATTGTTTTGGTATATGGCAAAGCTGAGGGCTTTGTTTTTTGTCCCAGTAATCTTGAAAAACCATTTCGTGTTGGAGGAGATTACGATGGCAACATGCCTACAACGGCGGAAGGGGCAATTGAACATTACACTCGCTGGTTAAATCAAGCCTATATTGAAGATATAAGTTGGTTCATGAAATTTGTCAGAAAAGTAAAGGTTCATGAGGATTTCTCACTTGACGAGCTTGAAATAGAGAAAAGAAAGCTCTTGACCATAAGTGGTAAGTGGCCTTGGTAAAAGAGTTACTTGAATTTAATTTATTGACCCAGATCAACCTCGAACATGTTCGGTACTGGAATTACTCATGAAGGAAAATTATTGATTCCATCCATAATATGAACCCGATTTTTTCCTTCCTGTTTAGCACGATACAACTCTATATCAGCCGCCTCAATCAATTCTTCCAAAGTTTTTGTGGTCTTCATTACTGATGCTAACCCAATAGATACGGTAATAGACCGATACAGTTCTGGTCGAGATTGTGGATTACAGACAGTAGCTATTCTCTGGCAAATTCGTTGTGCCAAATTAGATGCTTCATCGAGATTAGAATTAACCAAAATAACAAACTCTTCTCCACCATATCTCGCTACCAAGTCATATTCTCTAGTAATCTGCTTTAGCTCATCGGCAAAACAGCGCAGTGCAACATTACCAGCCTGATGACCAAATTGATCGTTGTAAGCTTTGAAATTATCAAGATCCAACATCATGACACTAAGGGGAAAGTCACGTCGCTTCGCCTCCAGAAACTTTTGCTGCCCAGATTGACGAAAAAAAGCGTAGTTATAAAGTCCTGTAAGAATGTCTCTAAAAGCTCTACGATGCAGTCTAGAAATTTCATACTGTTCTGACTTTTTGAACAAGAAGAGAGTTATGCCAAAGCAGATAATAAAGCTACTTTTAGTTAAATTCTGCAATATCTCAATCAGGTCAGATTTCCAGGAGATATTACCAACAATCAAGACTTCGACAATAGCAACTAAAACAATTCCAAGGAGAAAAAAGCAGACAGCCCTCTTTTGTAATTTAAATGCTAAACGATGCAGCAAAGAAAACCCAAATAAGAAAATACATATACAAATAAGAATGTTACCCGCTTGCAGATAATTCTCAATCAATGAGGCGATAAACATTGATAATAAGCAATTCGCTATAGTGCGATCGCAATAATTTTGCTTTAATTGTAGTACAAAAATATTATTTTAATCTAGTATAATTCTGAATACTACATTTAAAGCTATTGGTATTGCCTCTCAGGAAATATATAATAAGGTGATTGTCTCCTAACAAAGATTTTAATTATTATGCTGTATTTACATGTATTTAATGCTACTTGTGCAAATACTTCATGTAAGCGCCATTAGAAAGTATCATATTAAACTTAGTAACCTAATTTCAAAATATATGATATGTAGCGATTAATTTGAGAAATCAGTATTTTTACTGAAAGAAATCGTAAAATATATTTATTATGCTC
>JBCDDV010000876.1:0-1711 GCA_039180145.1 Cyanobacteria bacterium P01_G01_bin.49
GTTCTCCCAATGATAAAACATTCTCCCAATTTTCTTGAGCGTCAAATCCTTCTTTAAACCGTTTCACTAAATTAGGTAAATTAACCGTTTTTAAAACCTTATTTAGTTGCTCATCGGTTACCTTACTTTCTGTATTGGGATATAGCAATTGTTCCCGTAAACTCCCTAAAATCATGTAAGGACGTTGGGGTAAAAAGAGAATCTCTTCGGGTTGAGGACGATAGATAATTCCATCTCCTGAATTCCATAATCCTGCGATCGCTCTGAGGAGAGAACTTTTTCCGGTACCACTTGCTCCCATTATTAATAAATTATTATTAGACTCAACTGCTAAGGAAAGATTATTAATTAAAATTCTCTCTGAATTTGGGGGATTTAAGGTTAAATTTTCTAAGGAAATATTGGAACTATTTTGAGTGATAATAAAGGTTGATTGCAATTTTTCTTTGTCTAGAGACTTAGGATCTAACGATTCATAAAATTCTCCTAGACGGTTGATACTAGCGGCAAATTCAGTAATACCTTGAATTTGATTAGTGACTAAAGAAAGGGCACCCAATACTTGACTAAATGCCACACTAGCTTGAGCGATCGCACCAAAATCTAATTCTCCCTGTAAATATAAAGGAGCAATAATAAGATAGGGAATTAAACGAGTAAAATAATTGTAACCTAATTGAAATAAACTAATAATTGATTGCCAAATAATTAACAAGTCAAAGTTTTTCACCGCTTCCATTAACTTATCAACAACTTGCCTTCTTTCTAATCCTTCTCCCCTATAAAAAGCAATTGATTCGGCATTGTCTCGAACTCTCACCATATTATAGCGGAAGTTAGCTTCTAATTTTAGTTGATTGTAGTTAATGTTAATTAAACGACTGCCTACGATTATGACAACTCCCGTTCCAAAGATTGCATATATCAGTAATCCCCAGGTTAATGCCCTAGAAATACTATATAAAATTGCTGTGAAGGATAAAAGAGTCAAAAATGAGTCGAGAATATCCAGAATAAAATCTAGGGTAACAGTGGTAAATGATTTAATATCTTGAGTGATTCGTTGATCAGGGTTATCTACTTCTGTATCTCTAGAATTAGAATCTAATTCATAATAAGCACGATGTTGAAAATAACGATCTAAAAAATGCTTAGTTAGCCATTCTCGCCACATTAATCCTAACTTTTGTCTTGTATAGCGATAAGTAACAATAATAGGGATAGCTGCCACGAGTCCAATACCATAAATGATCATGAACTGTTGGAAAACTGTTGCATCTTTTTCATTCAGAGAAGTATCAATAAATCTGAAAACATAACTTAAAACAACATTTAATCCATTAACAGCAAACAAAAGAAATAATAGCAATCCCAATAATAACCATTGTTTCCATTTATCTCCTATTTTCGATCTTTGTGAAATAAATATTGAAAGACTAATTAATAAACAGGCTAAGGCAATGTAAGGAATATTTGAGTTAAGAAAATTATCAATATTTTTAATCAGCCCACTAGCAACTTCTCCAAAAAACTCAGGAAAAATTGTATTGCTTAATAAGGTTAATCCGACGACAACAAAAAAAGCAACACTGATAACAGCAACGACTAAAAAGAGTAATAATCCTAAAAAAATCCAAGTTTGTCTAAAGTTAGTTGGGAAAAAATAGGGTTGTGCTGTTTCAATAAAATGATAGACAAGTTTGCGATTAAA
>JBCDDV010000877.1:0-1707 GCA_039180145.1 Cyanobacteria bacterium P01_G01_bin.49
GATCGGACACTGTTTCCAACCGTTGCAGATCGAAAGCGTGGAGGGGTTGACCCCATTCCAAAAGCACTAAATTAGTAATATCAACCACATTATTGATAGGACGAACCCCGGCTGCTTCGAGACGAGTTTGCAACCATTCAGGAGAGGTATCTATCTTTACCCCTTCGATGATGGTTCCGATGTAGGCAGGACAAGCATTACCGTCAGCAACCTCTATTTTGAGGGGATAGGTTTGTTTTTTCAGTAAGGTGGGTTCAGGAGGTTGGGGTAAGTTTAATTTCCCTCCGGTTAAGGCAGCGACTTCTCTGGCTACCCCTATCATACTCATGGTATCAGCCCGATTTGCAGTAGGACTAATATCTAAAACGACATCATCTAAACCCAGGAAAGGGCGGGCATCTGAGCCTAATTTTAAGTTATCTTGACCAAAGATGTGTATTCCGGCAGATTCTTTTGTTAAGCCAACTTCTGCTAAAGAACAAATCATCCCTTCTGACTTCACCCCTCGCAGTTTGGCCGATTTAATTTTAATATCAATCTTTGGTAAATAGGTTCCTAAGGTAGCTACAGCAACATAAATATCTGCTTTCGCATTAGGGGCCCCACAGACAATATTTAAGGGGGTGTCTTCTCCAATATCTACTTGACAGACACTCAATTTATCAGCATTGGGATGGGGTTGACGATCCGTAATTTTTCCGATCACAACTCCGTCGGCCCATTGACGGCGATCTTCCATTTCATCGACTTCTAACCCTGCAATGGTTAAAAGATCGGCTAATTCTTCGGGGGTGAGGGTGACATCGACAAGTTCCCGCAGCCAGTTAACGGAAATCTTCATAGTTTCATCTTTGAGTTGCGATCAGTGACCAAATCTTAGTTTACAGTGATTGATGATTAGTGACCAGTGAAGTGCTAATCAAAGAAGGGTTTAAGAATTGGGTTTTAGGGAATTTTTGGTATTTTGCTTAGAAAAGAGACTCACCCATAACAGATGAATCCCTTTTTTTACTTATTCTAGTTTCAGGCTCAATCATGAACCCTCAAATCAAAACGTTTTAGTTGTAGCTATGGCTACGACTACCTCCACTTTGTTGGCGAGGACGAGCTTGATCAACTTTCATTGAACGTCCCATCCATTCGGCCCCATTCAAGGTTTCAATGGCACTTGTTTCTTGGTCTGGTGTATCTAGTTCCACAAAAGCGAATCCTCTCGGACGACCACTTTCTCTATCTGTGGGTACATATACACGCTTGACTGAACCATAATCAGCAAATACTGTACTAAGGTCAGTTTCTGTTACCTCATAAGGGAGGTTTCCTACATAAATCGACATGAACTATCTTGATTGAACTTCAACTTGTAGAGCTTTGAATTTTCGGAGAAAATCTTATCGGTACTTAACGGGAAATACAGCTAATTCCATATAACTTACTTTTCTACCGATTTGTAATGCTCGGCTTTCATTATAACATCATTTTGGCTATTTATCTTGTTTTCTTTGACGCAACAGACTCAGCAGATTCAAAATTTTGGGTACTTTAATTTTAGATGAATTAACTGTAATTTTATGAATAAATACATTTGTGCTGTTATTTCGTCTATTTCCGTAATTTTAACTTCAACTTTTGGAGCGATCGCAGAACCCATTTTAATTGGCCCGACAGATAACGGCAATTTGTACGTGAGAATTGTTAAAACGTTAC
>JBCDDV010000878.1:0-1697 GCA_039180145.1 Cyanobacteria bacterium P01_G01_bin.49
ACGGTTAGAAGTGCAAAATCAAGCAAATTTTAAAAAAATATTATTAACCCAAGGACTCACGAACCAAGAGTCTCTCTTGTTATAAATTACGTGAAGCATCTCAATTTCCTTAGACTTTAAATTCATCAAGGTTTAATCTATGACTTTACCTACTCCTTCCTCATCGAACCAAAATTCAGAAAATTCTCAAATTAAACAAAATTTAAACCAAAGCGAACCACAAAAAGTATCATTACTAGGCAGAAATGAACCGCCATTAAAATCCCGCAAACAAGTATCAAAAGGAGGAACCTGGAGTTTCTCATCTAAAGCCATGATCGGGGCGATCGCTGTAAGCACCATCCCAGTTCTGGCAGTGGGCATCTTAACGTATAGTATGGTTAGATCCCTACGACAGCAAGTTATCCAAACGGGACAGTCAGAAGGGCCTGTTTTAGCAGAAACTGAAAATAATTTTGATCGTCAACTGGGATTACTTTTACTAGGAACAGCAGTGACAGCCGGGTTAGCTGGAGCGATCGCTATTTTTATGACTCGTCGGACGGTTAATCCCGTTTTACAAGGGACAGCTATGACCAATAAGCTCGTCGATCAACTAAGACGACAAGAAGCCAATACCTTTAATAGTCAAGCTAGACCAGATGACCTAGGCAGTTTACAAAGTAACTTGAGCATCATTGAAGAACGACTCCCTGAACTAATTTGGAAACAAGAAGCAGAAACAGAACGATATCAAATTCTCATGGATATTATCCAACAGATGCGAAAAGCTCGTTCAGAAGAAGAGGTGTTGAGACTTGCCGTGACAGGCATTCGCCAAGCTTTTCAAACTGATCGCATTGGTATCTTTCGCTTTAATACTAGTAGTTGGGAAGGAAGCTTTGTCGAAGAATCTGTCGCCCCTGGTTTCCCGAAGGCTCTCTGGTCAACCATCAAAGATCCCTGCTTTGAAGGCCACGCCCAAGAATACGCCCAAGGCCGCATTCATGCCATTGACAATATTTATGAAGCAGAATTAGGAGACTGCTACATCACCTTATTAGAAAGGTTTGCAGTCAAAGCAAATTTGGTTGCCCCCATTATGCAAGACGATCAATTATTTGGGCTATTGATTGGTCATCAGTGTACAGGGCCTCGCCTTTGGCAGCAACATGAAATTGATCTATTTGCCCAATTAGCCACCCAAGTCGGCTTAGCACTGGAACGCGCCCGACTATTAGAACAATTTGATATGAAAGCAACGCGATCGCAGGTTTTTATCGAGATAACTCATAACATTCGCGCTTCTCTCATTGAAGAAGATATCTTAGAGGCTACCGTTTACCAAGTTCGTAAAGAGCTTTGGTGCGATCGGGTTATTGTTTATCATTTCTCTGAAGATTGGTACGGTACAGTGGTAGCCGAATCTGTGCTGCCTGGATGTCCTAAGGCTCTATATGCCAAGATCAAAGACCCTTGTTTTGAAGAAGGCTACGTAGAGCAGTATAAAGCAGGTCGTGTACAGGCAATTAACAATGTTCATGAAGCAGGGTTAACAGAGTGCCATCTCAAACAGTTAGAACCTTTTGGGGTTAAAGCCAGTTTAATCGCCCCCATTGTTAAAGATAACCACCTATTTGGCCTTTTAATTGCTCACGAATGTGCTGCCCCACGAAATTGGCAGCCCTGGGAAATCGATTTATTTACCCAAATAGCAA
>JBCDDV010000879.1:0-1684 GCA_039180145.1 Cyanobacteria bacterium P01_G01_bin.49
ATCATCCTAGCGAAATTGCAGCTACCTTATCAGCCGCTCGTTCAAAAGTAGATGGTCAAGAAATTTCTCGCGTTGTTGCTATTTTTCAACCCCATCGTTACAGTCGTACCGCAACTTTCTTAAAAGAGTTTGCTACCTGTTTTAAAAATGCAGATTTATTGTTATTGACAGACATTTATAGTGCTGGAGAAGTAAATCTTCATAATATCACTGGCCAAAATTTAGCCCAAGCGGTAAAAGAGAACCATGATCAAGTCATTTATGAGCCATCTTTACCATCTCTGACTCAATTATTGCCTAATTTACTACACCCTGGTGATTTAGTTCTTTTCTTGGGGGCAGGGAATCTTAATCAGATTATCCCACAAGTGATTGCTAGTTATCGGGATACTTAATGAGCCTTTCTCTTGGCAAAAGCAACAAGTTTACCAAGTTTTTAACAAAACTTTAGAACAATTAGCTAAATTATTAGCGGCCTATCCCCATTAATCCCTCATTAAGTCCCCATAGTTATGAATACTACTTTTTCTTCTCTCTCTACCCCCATTGAATTGCCAGGAACCACTGGCCGAATTTATCGGAATGTTTCTTTAGCTCCCCAAACCTCCTATCGTGTAGGGGGACAGGCTCGATGGTACGCGGCTCCTCGCACTTGGGACGAGTTGCAAGCCGTTTTTGAATGGTTTCAAAATCAAGATTTACCTTTAATGTTATTGGGGGCAGGATCAAATTTATTAATCAGTGATCATGGCATTGAAGGGTTAGTCCTGAGTACTCGTCATTTACGTCATCGTCAGTTTGATGAAGAAACAGGGCGCGTTACCGTCGCCGCAGGACAACCAATTATCAGCTTGGCTTGGCAAGCGGCAAGACGGGGCTGGAGTGGCTTAGAATGGGCTGTCGGTATCCCTGGTACGGTGGGGGGTGCCGTGGTGATGAACGCTGGGGCCCATAACCAATCTACCTCAGACTCGTTAGTTAGTGCCGTGGTGGTGTCTCCTAATGGTAGGGTAGAAACTCTAACCCCCGAAGATCTCAACTATAGTTATCGCACCTCTACTTTACAAGGAGGTGAGCAGTTGGTGATTGAGGCAACATTTCAACTACAACCTGGGTTTAACAGGGAAGTTGTCAGGGCAACGACTCAAAACAACCTATTGCAGCGTAAGAGTTCTCAGCCCTATGATAAACCGAGTTGTGGCAGTGTTTTTCGTAACCCGACTCCCCATACAGCAGGCTGGTTGATTGAACAATTAGGTTTAAAAGGTTATCGAGTTGGAGATGCAGAGGTATCCCAACGTCATGCTAATTTTATTCTAAATTGTGGTCAGGCAAAGGCGGAAGATATTTTCCGACTTATTCATCATGTGCAGGAAAAAGTCCAAACTCATTGGTCATTATTACTAAAACCTGAAGTCAAAATTTTGGGTGAGTTTTCGACACTTTAAAAGACTGTTTTTCAAGGCAACAGGCAAAAGTGATTAATCATGAAAACGATTGATTTCTACTACTCCATTGGCAGCCGTTATTCATATCTGGCATCTACTCATATGAAATCCGATTAATTAATTAACGCAAGTATTGGTTTTCGGCCACCAATGGAAACAAGTCAATCCACTAATGAATGCGGGCTGTTTCATTAACACTTTTAAACGGGGAATCAAAGCTTCTTCTAATTCTTCTA
>JBCDDV010000880.1:0-1682 GCA_039180145.1 Cyanobacteria bacterium P01_G01_bin.49
ATTATCAAAACCTTACCGATGGCATGGTAGATTTGTGGAATCGTGGTCGCCGTTTTGATGAAATCCAGTCTTACATGGACGGTTATTTGTCTTGTTTAAGGCAAAGCAACACTCTCGAAGCTCATCTTATTCATCGTTTAGAAGAAGATACTTGGCGATTTTTCCGTGACCCATCTAATTTCGAGCGACCTGCCTTGCAGCCTGAGACAGACTACTATTAGGTAACAGTTGAAAAAAGTTTTATTGCCTTCAGGTTGATATTACAGACCTCAGAGAATAGATGTTTACGCAAGAGAAACCAAGCCGAGTAAATAAGGGTAGGGAATTACCGTCCTACCCTTAATCGCCGCTTAATTTTAAGATGCCAACGCTACTTCAACTTGCTGTTGTAACTCGCCTTTTTGATACATTTCAATCATGATATCAGAACCGCCAAGAAATTCGCCGTTGATATAAACTTGGGGAATAGTGGGCCAATTAGAGTATTCTTTGATTCCTTGACGAATCTCCTCATCAGCTAATACGTCAATGGTTTCAAAAGGAACCCCCAAGGTACTAAGAATTTGTACAACATTGTTAGAAAAGCCACATTGAGGCATTAACTTATTACCCTTCATAAACACCAAGATTTTGTGGCTGTTGAGTAGTTGATCAATTCTTTCTTTTAATTGCGGTGTCATAATTACTCCTAGAAAATTTATCAACGATTACGGATAGACAGGAGAAACAGAGTGACTATAGCACTAAGGCTGCTCAGTTTCCGTGATGCCTATTGTAACTTAGGTAATTTATCGGGCAGCATCCCAACTTTGGGGGGTATAAGTCTTCAAGGCAAGGGCATGAATTGCTTCTGATGCCATAGCATCTTGGAGTGCGCTATAGACTAGCTGGTGTTGTTTAACCATTGTTTTGCCTTCAAATTCAGTTGAGACAACGATCGCCTCTAAATGATCACCCCCACCGGTAAGATCCCTAACGACTACCTGAGCATCAGGCAGTTTAGCTTTAATCATGTCTTCAACTTGTGTGAGTCCAACCATTCCATTTTTCCCAAAAACAAATACTAACGTTATTGTGACCTAAGTTTAGATGACTCCGCTACATTGAGACGAATTCATCAAGAAATGATGATATTAGTTGGCTGGTGGTGGAGGTGTCCCTTCTCCTTCAGGTGGGAGGGGTGTCTCTTCTCCTTCAGGGGGTGGGGGTGTTTCTTCTCCTTCAGGGGATGAGGGTGTTCCCTGTTCGGAAAAAGGCACGTCCACAAATCCGAGTTCGTAGAGTTGTTGATAAGATTTTTTGCCTAGGTCGGTAGTTGGGTTTTGGGAGCGAATAATTTGAATTAACAAAGGAACGGCTAATTCTGGCTGATCTTTCGCCCGATGCACTAAGGCTAATTGATAAGTGGCTGAATCTCTCATTTGCCCGGTTGCTAAGGCATTACTTCTTTGTTCATCGTAGACTTTTGTATCAATACCAGAAAAGCTATTAGCAAGTTGCAAATAAAAATTAGATAATTGGTTAAAGATTTTTCTGGCTTGTTGTAGCTTAGTAACAGCTACTTCATAGTTTTCTTGGCCAATGGCTTCACTTGCTTCATTCATTAATTTCTCTCCTCCTTGCAAACTCAGAAGACTATCGGCCTGAGTAAGAGGACGAAGATTGCTCGGATCTGAAGGATC
>JBCDDV010000881.1:0-1673 GCA_039180145.1 Cyanobacteria bacterium P01_G01_bin.49
AAGTTCTTACTGGGAAAGAATCTCATCAGAATTTATTTTTTTGAATTAGTCTTGATCAATTAAGGGGGCGAGAATTTGCCAACTTCTTAATAAATTGCCCTGCATTAAGGCAGAAGCACCCGCTAGAAGTTGAAATTCTTCAATATTAGGGCTAGTTTTCAAGGCAGGTTGCAAAGCTTTTTCAGCAGCATTTGGTTGCCAATTGTAGAGGTAAACAAAGGCGAGATAAGCATGATGATAGGGGTTATCAGGATCAAGGTTAATGAGTTGTCGTAAGGCGGCGATCGCTGCTTGTGGATCTTCTTGTAAAACTTGTGATAAAACTAATCCATAAAGCCAATTTAATTGATGTTTACTTGAATAGTTATCTAAGCGATATTTCAGAGCAATTTCTGTTTGTTTGAGATAGTCTTGAAGGGGATCGTATTGGTTAAAGCGACCAACTTTTTTAAAGATTTCATCTAATCCTCTCATTCCTTGCCCTAAATTTGGGGAAACGACTCTTAATTGGGTTCCTAGGTCTAATTCAGGAGCGGGAATAATTTTTGCCTGATTATCAATGGTTAGAGTTACATCGGGGACAGAGATTGCATAGGTTTCATTAGTATTTCGATTGAGATAAATGGCTTGTAAAGAGTAGTTTCCGTTAGGAATATTGTCTCCAGGCAGCATTGCCATATTTTCAATAATTTTGAATCCTGTGTTGTTAGACGAGTCTTTGGACAACATTCCTTGACCAATAGCATGATCGTGTATCCAAACAATTTCTGGATTAGTTGAGTCTTTTTGCCGCCAAGATAATAGGACGATTCCTTGTTGGAAATCTTGCCAATTTCCTGACCATTCATAAGTAATTGGGATAGAAGAATCTGCTGCAACTTTTTGTGGAAAACTAATTTTATCTAAATGAATTTTATCTATTTGCTGAGAAAGGGGTTTGACAATGACTGATTCTTTTTTGCGGCGATATAATTTTACCAGACTTTGATCAGGCATTTCCCAAGTTTTTAGCCGATTAAACTCAGAATTATCATCTAAAGTTTCGGCAAAGGCTAATTGATTCTCTCTAGCAAACCCATTATCCCCAGTTTTAGTAAGAAACCAATTAAAAGACTGACTATCTTGAAGAAGATACTCTTCTTTATTACCTAGTTCTCGTCCATAAACTTGAAAATTAGCTAACTGACCATAATAATTGACGGTATTATGATTAATTGAATCCGTATTAGCAATCACTCCTAAATTAGCAATTTGGTAAGGAGTAGTTTCTTTGACAGTTTTAATAATATCGGTAACGGGAACTTCTTGTCCTAAATAGGGTCGAAATGAGACCCCAGGACTTAACAATGAAGAGATTTTTTCTGTTCCTGGAATAGGAAATAAATTAGTAATCATCACTAAAATAGCAACACCAACCGTTACCCATTGAACAGGTTGCCATTTTCCTCGCCACAATGTTAAACAGTAGCCTAAAAATAGACTAAGAATTGGTAAAGAAGACATAATATAGCGAGTATCTTTATTAAAAATTGCCGAACAAATTAAATATGAACCAACAAAATAAACTGCTAACCACTGAATGCTTTTAATTGCTGTTTTACTATCAATTTTTTGATGGTTTTTGGGAAATCTTCCTAATAGATGTAACAGTAAACCCACTAAAGGAACTAAGA
>JBCDDV010000882.1:0-1671 GCA_039180145.1 Cyanobacteria bacterium P01_G01_bin.49
CATCGGGAATGACTTACGAAGAAATTTTAGAAGATTTTCCCTATTTAACCAAAGAAGATATTTTAGCTTGTCTTAGTTATGTAGCTGAATTAAACTCTTAAAGGTGCAAAACGTAAAAGCTTAAGGTAATAGGCATTATAAAATTCACTCCTCTTCATCCTTCAACTCAGGATTCTTAAATTCTGCATACACCCTCAACACTGCGGATAAAGACCATACCCGACAGTCGTGACTAGGACATTTTTTCGTCGTTGCTAGGGCATCTCCCCACCGTTTCAGGTTTGCTTGTGCTTGTGAGATCGCACTTAATGCCCTGGCTTTGTCATCAGAAGACTCAATCTGGTTAGCAGCCTCAAGGGCTTGTTCTAAGAGTTTAACAGCTTGGTTGGGGTCTTGAAGTTGGCTGTAAGCTTGGGCGATCGCCCCTAATGTTTCGGCTTTATCGTCGGAATTCTCAACCTGATCCAGTAGTTGATTCATTTGTCTTATCTTCCCATCCTTAGCAAAAGCAATCGCTGCTTGTGACTTATAACCATCATTAACTTTCCCACTCCAATAAGCCAACTCTCGCCGAATTTGCCACAGTTGCCCTGCTGTCGTATGATTCAACCATCCCCAACCTGCTATTAAGAACAATAAAATTGTCCCCAAAATACCGAAGTTACGATACAGTTTTCGTTTACTCTGTTGAATCAGTTTTTCTTTTTGCTGTTGCTTAGTTCCCCAAATTAAATATTGTTTATGTGCCTCAATAAACCATAATTCTCGTACTCCTAATAAATAGCGAGAACTGTAGTCATTTTCTATCCAAATTTTGACTTTCTTATTGAGTAATTCGTTTGCTTTATAGGCTTTCGGTAAAATCTTCCCAGAGATTTTTATCACTGCTGGAATCATGCGTTCGTGGGCTAATTCGTAAGCAGTTTCTTCCCCTTGTTGAATAGGCGTAATTAACCTTTCTAATTCTAACCAGTCAATTGCTTCTGCTACGTCTTGGGAGGTCATCCCCTTAAGTTTGGTTTGTAATTCGGTTAAGGTAAATGCACCTGATCGGGTCAATTCATTAGCATCGATAAACTCTAGTAAGTACCTGGACAAAAATAAACGTTACTGTGAAGTGAGCAGGGGAGACGGGAGTAGGGAGCAGGGAGAGGGGTTACAGCTTACTTACATTTCTTCTCTACAGTTCATTTTATTTATGTCCGACCACTTAATACTTTCATCAACCGTTCTCGTTGAGATGTCGGTGTGGATTTTTCTCGTAAGATTAATCGGTCTTCTGGATATTGATATAATAGTCCTTCAATTTCTCCCAATTTTTGCAAGGATTGTTTTTTGAAAGCTCGTTTTTCTTGAGTTTTTTGGGTATTGATTACCAAAGAAAGAATTTGTAAATCAACAGGAGAGATGAGATGATCTTTTCCTAATAATTCGGTTTCGGCAATGTGTTTAATATAATTTCGATCAAACTCTATAGCTTCGGTTTCCGCAATGATTTGGAATCAATAGGTCCTAATATCCTGTTGAGATTGCGTAATTGTTCGGCTGTTCCCATGCTTATCATTACGTCTCCTGTCATTAGAGTGTTAAAATAGTGGGAGACTTATGATGCTTGTGTGGCAAAACAAATGAAGCTACGTCCACCGCTTTTGGTATCAGGTTCACGTTTAA
>JBCDDV010000883.1:0-1667 GCA_039180145.1 Cyanobacteria bacterium P01_G01_bin.49
GCTTTTTCTCATTCAATACTACGCAGGTTTTGCTCAAAAACCTAGCTGAGACTGCAAGGGAGCGGGGGGCAGGGGGCGGGGGAGAAAACCGAAAAGCCCTCTCCGAGTGCGAAGGTCTCCCTGCTCCTCTGCTTACCTTCAAGAAAAGTCAAAATCCAAAACCTACGCAGTATTGTTTTCTCATTGATATCTCAGACAAATTAGGAAACTCTTAGTCTTGACTCAGAATTAAGTCATCAATCCTTCAGTTTACTTGACCATACTAAGAATCATCAAAGGAAATTCAAGGAGTTATTCATGATGAAAAGGTTGATTTTTACTGGTTTATCTACATTAGCTATTATCAATGCCTCGTTACTTACTGTTGAAACGATAGCTCTGGCAAAAAATTCTTCAGGAGGAGTTGGGACTGTTGCTACGGCAGGAACCTTGGATGCTGGAAGAGATCATTTCATTAATGTCAACGTCGAAAGTGAGCCTTTTGAAAGACTCAGAATTGTCTGTGTCACTTTTCATAAGTTTAGTGCCATCAAAGTTGTTGATGCAGCGACCAACCAACCGATTCCTCATACAATCGATCTAGGATTTGAAGAAATCAATATTACTTTTGACCAATCTCTTCAAGTGGGAAAAACTGTGAAAATTATTATAGAAAATTCCACGGTTCGAGGGATTGGAGAAGGAATTACTGTTCCTTATCGAATTTTTGCCTTTAGCAATACTTTTGGGGAAATTCCTCTGGGAACGGCTTTAGTCAAAACTCCAGATAACGATTAAAACTATTTAGGCTCTTTATGGATTCCAGGGATCTAAGCCAAAAGGCACTCAAGCAAAGATGGCAATAGAGAATCCATCAAGAGTCTTTATCAAGACTAAATATTTTCAGCTAATTTTAACCAATAATTAATTCCTTTTTTTGTTGGTTGTCCTGTGGTATTAAATGTCCAAATATCTCGTTTATGTTGCTCTCCGTAACTAATATGAATGGGTCTATATTGATCATAAAAGTAGAGAGAATCAAAAGGTAGTTTTGTTTTAAGAATCCAATCAACAAATTGGTCACTATTAAGGGCGATAATCAAACAATCGCAAGCGGCTCCTAATCGGTTACAATAATAGTTACCCTTAGAATTTATTTCATGACTCATGTGTTGATCTCTTGAGGGATCTATCCGACCATTTTTTAGACCTGTAACAGCATCTTTTTGATTTAAGTACCGTTTCAAATCAGCAGAACAAAACCCATAAGTAAGCTTAAATCTCTCAATTCCAAAATGGTCAATAATCGGATCAATAATGAATTTATTTAATGCTTTTAAAGCAGAAATCGTTGCTTTATTTTTAGGGAAAGACGCAATTTTGTCTGAGTATTTTTGATAAGTTTGAGTGCAGTTACAAAAATCATGTAAAGTCAAATATTTACCTAAATAAATATTTTTCATACTTTTTACCTCAGCTAGATATCATAAAACTATGTCTCAGAAAACTTGGCTAGGAATTGATCCAGGATTAGCAATTATTGGATGGGCCTTTTTGCAAGAAACTGATGCACAAATCCCCTTAATTATTGACTATGGAACTATTGAAACCAGTAAACACCTATCAACGGCAAGACGGTTAACAGAAATCGAAAAAGATTTAAGAGAATTAGTTCTAGAATTTAATCC
>JBCDDV010000884.1:0-1656 GCA_039180145.1 Cyanobacteria bacterium P01_G01_bin.49
AAAAGATGTAATTTTAAGAGGACTTAAAAAAGAATCCTCCTAAAACTATCAATCTTACTCCACCGTAACACTCTTGGCTAAATTACGGGGCTGATCCACGTCTAATCCTCTTCTAGCAGCAATATGATAGGCTAATAATTGCAAGGGAATTACTGCAATAATCGGCGATAATAATTCATCTACATGGGGAACAAATAACAAATCATTAAAGGTTGATCGTGCTTCTGTATCATCAATAGAAGTTACTCCAATTAACCTTGCATCCCTGGCTTTTGCTTCTTGAGCATTGGACAATACTTTATCATGAACCACCCCAGGCATGGCGATCGCAACTACCGGAACTTTAGCATCTAATAAAGCAATGGGGCCATGTTTCATCTCCCCTGCGGGATAACCTTCAGCATGAATATAACTGATTTCTTTTAATTTTAATGCCCCTTCTAAAGCAATGGGAAAATTAATGCCTCTTCCTAAGAAAATAAAGTCTTGAGTTTCTGCAAAATCATGTGCCAACTCTTCAATTTGTTGTCCTTGTTTTTCGAGAATTAATTCGATTTGATTGGGTAATTCTCTTAACCCTTTGATTAAGATCTCCAATGTTTCTAGCTTCAAACTTTTCCGATGATATGCTAACTGTAACGCTAAGAAATAAAAGCCCATAACTTGTGCTGTAAAACTCTTAGTCGCAGCCACCCCAATTTCGATTCCTGCTTGGGTATTAATGATACGATCTACCATGTGAGCTAGGGTACTTTCGGGTCGGTTGGTAATGCCTAAAATTCGCGCATCGTAAGGAAATTCCAAGCCCATTCTGCGCTGTTTTTCCATCTCTAGTGCGGCCAAAGTATCGGCTGTTTCCCCTGACTGTGTTACGCCAATGGTTAAGGTATTCGCTAACATGGGAGCGGGAGAATAACGAAATTCTGAAGCATACTGCACCATCGTAGGAATTCCAGCTAATTGTTCAAGCAAATACTTTCCCAATAAACTCGCATTCCAACTGGTTCCGCAAGCCACAATTTGAATATAATCAACATTCTCACAAAGTTCTGTCGCTAACCCTAACTCAACAGGACTACTTTCATCCTTATCTTGACCGTTCCAGGTAGGATTAAGATAGGTTTCTAAACAACTTCTAATTACCGAAGGTTGCTCATAAATTTCTTTGAGCATGAAGTGACGAAACCCTTGTTTTTCAACAGTTGTAATATTCCAATCGAGGGTACGAGGGAGCTTCCTGAGACGTTTTAGGTCAAAATCGTAAACTTCCACACCGAGAGGAGTTAAACGGGCAATTTCTCCGTTCTCAAGGGACAAAACCGCGCGGGTATGAGGAACAACTGCTGTCACATCAGAGGCGCAGAAAAATTCTCCTTGGCCAAACCCAATAATTAGGGGAGCTTGGTTTCGTGCCACAATAATTTCATCAGGGTAGTCTGTACAAATAACTGCGATCGCAAATGCGCCATTGAGTCGATGAATAGCTTTTTGTATTGCTTGCAAAAAATCATCATACTCAGGGTTTTCAGGCAAAAATTCGGCAATTAAATTGGGAATAACTTCTGTATCGGTTTCTGAGGAAAATTCGCACCCTCTACTAATTAATTCTTCTCTGAGTTCTTGGTAATTTTCAATGATGCCATTTTGTACCACTGC
>JBCDDV010000885.1:0-1623 GCA_039180145.1 Cyanobacteria bacterium P01_G01_bin.49
AACTTTGGTCGCTTAGACAACCTTGGCTAATAGTTATTTATAAGGGAAAAATAATTCCCAGAGTCACTCAAAACTTATCAATTAAAAGAATTTGGTGTAAACTTAATGATAGGGACTGATATTGTCAGTCGTAACGAAAACTTTCTTCTAGTGGTCAAAAGTTACTATCAATTGACCAAACCGAGAATTATTCCTCTATTACTAATCACCACTGCAGCGTCAATGTGGATTGCCTCTCACGGTGAAGTAGACTCTTTTAAACTGTTTATTACCCTCATTGGCGGAACTTTAGCGGCTGCTTCGGCCCAGGTGATGAACTGTATTTATGATCGAGATATCGACTATGAAATGTTGAGAACTCGTGCTAGACCAATACCTTCAGGGCGTATTCAGTCTCGTCATGCGTTCATTTTTGCGGTTGTTTTAGGGGTTCTCTCCTTTAGTCTGTTTCTTACCTATATCAATCTTCTCAGTGGTTTATTAGCCATGTCCGGCATTGTTTTTTATATGCTGGTCTATACCCATCTACTCAAACGCAATAGTCCTCAAAATATCGTGATTGGTGGGGCAGCAGGATCTATCCCTCCTTTGGTTGGCTGGGCCGCTGTTACTGGGGATCTTAGCTGGGCCCCTTGGATCTTATTTACCATCATTTTCCTCTGGACTCCTCCTCATTTTTGGGCTTTGGCACTAATGATCAAAGATGATTATGCTCAGGTTAATGTGCCGATGATGCCTGTGGTAGAAGGAGAAGAATCAACTGTTCGCCAAATTTGGTTGTATACCCTATTATTCATTCCTTGTACCCTATTATTGGTGTATCCTGTTGGGGTTTCAGGCTGGATGTATGGCCTCATTGCTGTGGGCTTAGGAGCAATATTTGTTAAAAAAGCTTGGCAGTTGAAGCAAAATCCTTTTGATAAAGATCTAGCGCGATCGCTGTTTAAATTTTCGATCCTCTATTTGATGCTGTTATGTACTGGAATGGTAGTTGATAGCCTCCCCATCACTCATCAAGTCGTCACAGCTATGGCAGAAAATCTTAACACATTGGTTAGTTTTCTTCCTTCGCAATTAACTTAAATAGCCCTATAGGTAGGGTGGGTTAGAGCAGGAATAAGGAATGGTAAACAGGCGATCGCCGTTCTGCTTTGCAACCAAACTGCTCGCTAAAAATTAACCCACCACTTTCTATGTCTCAAACCAAAATCATTAAAATTTGATTAATTTAGGACTTGCACTTTAACGGGAATTCTCCCTGATTTTAGGGAACCAATTGCTTTAAATGCTCCTTGAGATAAATCAATGCTACAACGACAACGATCTACAATACGAACAACAACACTTTTACCTGTTTTTTGATTAGTTACCTTCACTCTTGTCCCGAAGGGCAAACTTGGATGGGCTGCCATTGGTTGATAATTATTAAAGGTTACCCCTGAAGCAGTTTTTCTTCCATGATAACCAGAAGCATAATAAGTAGCTGTTTGAGCCTGCACAGGCATAGTGTTAAACGCTATCATCGAAATAGCTAATAAAATCTTTTTCATGACGGACAACTCCTCACACCAAAATCAAATCTAAGTTAATATACCTAGCGATCAATCATTTGTCTAGTGAATG
>JBCDDV010000886.1:0-1622 GCA_039180145.1 Cyanobacteria bacterium P01_G01_bin.49
AGTAACAAACATTTCAGGTATTGATTGAGTCTGCTCTAAAGCTTTTTGCAATGTCTCCACATTGTTCTCTAGAGCCATCATTTCATCTTCCAGCCGAGATTTGAGAGCAAGATATTTGTTATCTGACATGGGCTTAAGTTTAAGAATGCGATCGGCTACTCGGGATGGAACACGTTCTAAGGGAACAAGGTCTATCTTTAACCAACTAGGAGCAATTTTTTCGAGGACAGAATAAGCATTCCAGATCGCCTCTTCTGACATTCCCTTGACTGCCAAATCGAGATCTGATTGCCAATGCCAAGGTCCATCTCCTGCTAAGGAACCGTATAAAATTACTTCTTTTGCGCCAAATTCTTGCTCAAGTATTGTAATACAATGTCTAGCTACAGCAAGCGCCTTTTGTCGTCTCTGTTCGAGTTCTGGTTTTTGGTGATTGATGTTATGCACTAATCGATTGGCGAGGATTGGGAAAAAGGTGGCTACGAACAAATTACTCTTTTGTTTCATACCTCAAATCACCAACGCCCTTATTCCAAAGCTGTAAAAAATTGCTTTAGATCGCGATCAAGACATGAGTAAAGTTGGAAAGATTTGTTGAGATTAATTTGAAGTTGCTCATAGTCGATGGGAACTCCGTAGGCATGGCGGAAAAAGTGCCGAAATCCCCGAAGACTATTCAATAGTATATAGGTTTTCTGAGAGAGAAGAGCCGGGCGAATACCAGGAATTTCCTGGGACATTCGCTGTAGTAATAGGGTGTGCCAGCGAGCAGTATCGGCAATTTGATTCTCAAAGTGAGCAGCAACTAATTTCAAGAAATCTTCAGTGGCATTGTATAGGTTATGGATTTGATAAGCGACACTTTCTAGTCGAACGGGATCTTCTGGGGTAATTCCTTGAGCTCGTTCTGCTAAACGTTCAGAAATCACCTTAATCGTCATCATTTGGTTAGTTAGATCGGTTTTTAAAACAATTAGGGCATTTTTGTCCACAGAATTCCCTCCTGACGGATACGATGGGCGAAAGGGCATTTAGATAATTCTATGAAATCAACTTCTCTCCCTGTAGCTTCGACTAAAGCAGTCATGGCTAAAAATAAAGATTCTGGCTTAATTGATTCTACTGCTAAATCTATGTCTGAGGATTGAGTAAATTGATGGGGACGAGTTAAGGAACCAAATATATAAGCGCGATAGATTTTGTAGTGTTCGCCCTTGGTTTCTAACCACTGCTGTACTTGTTTAAGGGTTGTTTGTCGTTCTTGTTCTAGGGTTTCTTTGTGCCTGACTAAAGCTTCATCTAAAAGGTAAGTGTTGAATTGTCTGGTCATTATGAATTACTTTCAAGGTCTTTTGACTTGCGGGTTTGGCTTTTTACGAGCATTCTTATCTTTTCTTCTGGTTGAAGACCCTCGCTTTCAGCGACGGGATGAAAACCAGACGAGATTTAGCGGGGAGAATCTTGCTCTTGAACGTATTTTTTCAACACATCTATCGTAACTCCTCCGCAGCTTGCCACAAAATATGCACCTGTCCAAAAGACCCTGTCTTGAAAATAGACAACTGAGCGAAAGTAAAGACTTAGTTTATGGGAGTCAATTCAAGTTGATAACCCAATTGACG
>JBCDDV010000887.1:0-1593 GCA_039180145.1 Cyanobacteria bacterium P01_G01_bin.49
ATCTAAATTTTCTTTAGGATTTTTCGCTTCAATAATCACACATAACGAAAAATTCTTGATTTTTTTTGAGGCAAAAGTTAGAAAATCTAGACGAATGTTCTCAAAAGCAACCTCTTGATACCAGGTGTCAGGAGAATAACCTAATTGTGGCAATAAATACTGAACAATTAGTTTACTTTCAACTTCTCTTTCGTTGCGACATAATTTAGGGTGGAATTTCACTTAATTATCTTTGAGTTTGCGTAGAACAAAGTTCCATTACTCTAATCATCTTTAAGGATCTACGACATCGTAAACCGTATAATTGCCGAAAATCTGAGCAATAAGTCTGTTTCAATGAGGCAAGTTCAGTAAACTTACTTAGTTACTTGTAAAGTTTTTGTTATATCTTGCCACTACAAGGCATCAGAACAACCCACAATAGAAATAATGCCACAAGGAGAACGCTACAATGTCTGAAAATTCAAGAAGTCGCCTCATTACCCAAGGAAGTCAACGAACCCCTAATCGTGCCATGTTACGCGCTGTCGGTTTCGGCGATGATGACTTTAGTAAATCTGTTGTGGGAGTTGCCAATGGATATAGTACCATCACCCCTTGCAACATAGGCATCAATGACTTAGCTAAACGGGCCGAAGCAGGCATAAAAAGTGCGGGGGCAATGCCTCAAATGTTCGGTACTATTACTGTGAGTGATGGTATCTCTATGGGAACAGAAGGGATGAAGTATTCCCTCGTCTCACGGGAAGTAATTGCAGACTCCATTGAAACCGCTTGTAATGCACAGAGTATGGATGGGGTGATTGCGATCGGAGGATGTGATAAAAATATGCCAGGGGCGATGATCGCCATGGCAAGAATGAATATTCCCGCTATCTTTGTCTACGGAGGCACCATTAAACCAGGGCGTTACAATGGAGAAGATTTAACCGTTGTTAGTGCCTTTGAAGCAGTTGGCAAACATAGTGCGGGTAAGATAGATGATAACGAATTATTAGCCATTGAACGCAACGCTTGTCCTGGGGCTGGTTCTTGCGGGGGAATGTTTACAGCCAATACCATGTCCTCAGCCTTTGAAGCGATGGGTATGAGTTTACCCTATTCTTCTACCATGGCAGCAGAAGATGCAGAAAAAGCAGACAGTACAGAAAAATCTGCTTTTGTCTTAGTTAATGCGATTCGTAATCAAATTTTACCCAGTCAAATTTTAACCCGCAAAGCCTTTGAAAATGCGATCGCTGTCACCATGGCTGTAGGGGGGTCTACCAATGCAGTCTTACACTTATTAGCCATAGCAAATACTATCGGAGTTGAGTTAAGCTTAGATGATTTTGAAACCATTCGCCAACGGGTTCCGGTGTTATGTGATTTGAAACCATCAGGACGTTATGTAACCGTTAATTTGCATCAGGCAGGTGGTATTCCCCAAGTGATGAAAATGCTCTTAAATCATGGGTTATTATATGGGGATGCGCTAACAGTTTCAGGACAAACTATCGAAGAAATTTTAACAGATATTCCTAATGAACCTCCTGCGAATCAAGATGTTATTCGTCCTTGGCATAACCCTGTTTATAGAGAGGGACACTTAGC
>JBCDDV010000888.1:0-1591 GCA_039180145.1 Cyanobacteria bacterium P01_G01_bin.49
AACTATTCTTTATTATCTCGATGAATTGACATAAATAATAAGTTTAGTGAAGAGTAACCTATTATTTCTATTCTAATGATAGAAGAATTTCAATTACTCAAAAGACTGATAATCTCTGACTTGATCCCCGCAGACCTGTAAGATTGTTTTAATACTTGCCGTTATATAAATTAGGAATATCTTACTCATGACAGTTGCTAGCGCAATCCCTGCATTTTGTCAAGGCATTCAGCATTTTGGTAAAAACTTACCCAACTTTGAACAGTACGCCACTGAAACTGCTATAAAATCAGGCGATACTGCCATTAACTCCCCAAATGACCCCAACGCCGTTTTTCAAACGCTACTCGCTGCCGACGCATTACGTTACCTAACCCTACAAACCACTGCAACTAAATCATCAGGACACCCTGGAGGGTTTGCCAGTATTGCTGATACCATTGCAGCTTTAGTCATGCTAGGTCACAAAAACATTATTACCGAAGTTGGACACCATGCCCCAGGATTCTACAGTAATATGTTTCTTGATCGCTCTCTCGAAGATATGGGCATCACCACCGTCCAACAAATGGGGGAACGGTTCCGTGAGATGCACGGACTTTTAGGACACCTTTCAGGACAAATACCAGGACTTTTAAACCCTGCTGGGCCTCTCGGACAAGGACAACATTTTGCCATGGCTGGAGCTAAATTGCATCCTGGTAAACTCTTTCCGGTCACCATTGGTGATGGAGGCATAGGGGAACCTTATATTATGAGTAGCTTTGCTCACTTTAATACAGCTTATCCCAACGTCACTAATTTTTTACCGATCTTGGTGTGGAATGGTTATTCTCAAGAACACCACAGTATGGTGTCTACTAAGTCCAATGAAGAGATGATTGCTTATTGGCAAGGACATGGTTTCCAAGAAATTATCTTAGTCAATGCCAAAGACCATGATGATAGTAACCAACCTGGAGAATACGTAGACAGTACCCGATTTTCTTTCGCTAAACGTCTTACTTTTACTCAAGCAATATTAGAAGCAACAGATAAAGCAGCTAAGTCTGCATTGGGAGGAAAATTAACTGTTCTTATTGTCAAACAACTCAAAGGGGCCGGAGTTCACAAACGAGGCGCACAGGCACATAATTTATATCCTGGGGATACTTTAGAAAAAGATTACATTGTTAGTGCCTTAAAAGAACGGGCTTTGTCTCCAGAAGCTTGGCAATTAGTTAGAACAAACTTTGAACGTTCCGCAGGGGGACCTGCATCCCATCATGTAGTCACAGAAAAAGAATTATCTTTACCCGAATTAGGGGAATTACCTTTAACAGAATATCCCGTTCATGGTGATAAAAAAGTTGCCACAACAGCCATGGGTGAATTAGTAGTTCATGTCGGGAAACAAGATCCTAATTTTGTGATTACAAATGCCGATGGTAATGCAGCATCAGGGATTAATAATATTAATATTAGCCTAAAAATTGTTCATCCCACCGTTGATGATATTTACTATCAAGGGCCAGGGGGACAGGTTTATGAACCATTAAGCGAAGATGCTTGTGCAGGGTTAGCAGCAGGTTTGGCGTTATTCGGATCTAGA
>JBCDDV010000889.1:0-1588 GCA_039180145.1 Cyanobacteria bacterium P01_G01_bin.49
ATTTAGATAATTACTGGCGGTTTTTAGTCCATACTGTCAGGAGATAAAAAGTCTTATGAAAAGGATAAATGATGGCTAAATTTGGAGCAATTTACTTATCTTTTGATGAACTAAAAGAAGGAATAGAAACCCTCAATCAAATTTCTTCTATTCTCGTTGACGGGGGTTATTTATTTCCCGTTCGTTACCATCAAGAAACTCCTTGGTTACAACTGTATGTTGACGAACCCGAAAATGTAGTGGAATTGGCGATGAAAGTCTCTAAAATTTTTCTTGATAAACGAGTGATTGGATTAGCTGCTTATACTGTATCTGATTCCGTCAGTTTTTGTGAATTTAAGGCAGGGAAAGCTATTCGGCTTTTACAATCAGGATTTAGTCAAGAAAGACGATGGGACTTAATTGAAGGAAAAAAACAAGGCTGGGAGCCTATAATTTTTGACACGATCAGGATGGAAATTGGTCAACGAGGAATGGTTAGTTCTCACATTAATAAGTTGACACTCTCGCCGTTAATTGCTGATGCAATTTAACGGGAGATTCTTGCTTCATTAGCTGTTAACTAGCTCAAACAAACTTAATTGCTTAAACCCCGTCGCATCGCCTCCACAAGCATTTTTAATTACGGTATGCCCTACCGCATTTTGCCCTCGGTGCATTAATATTTTGGCACTATTAGTATCTCTTGATTCAGAATGATGGCACACAGGACAGTTGTGAACTCTCTCACTGTGTATTTTTTTGCCTGTAAATGAACCACAGTTGCTACATTCTTGACTACTGAAATTTTTGTCAACTTTGAGGTAAAACTTGCCTCTTTTCCAACAAATAAAAGGTAGTATTTGATTTATAAAACCACCAATTCCTGAATCAAGAGATTGTTGGCAAAATAATCCTTTTGACCAAGATTTGAAATCAATATCTTCAACAAAAATATTGTCTGATTGGTCGCAAATATAATGAGCAAGCTTGAATAACCAATCACGTCTTGTGTTGACTACTTTTTCATTAAATTTAGCTATTTTCTTCTGAAGTTTTAACCAATTACTTGAACCCTTAATGTTCTTTTTTAGTTTTCGTTGGAGCAATTTCAGCGTTCTCAACTTGCTTCTAAGAAACTTAGGACTTTTAATTAATTCTGAAGGCGTAGCTATAAAACTTTCGATTCCTGCATCTAAACCTATTGATGTTTTTCCTGGTATCGGATCTGGTACTGATTCTAATGATTGAAAAACAATCATTAAGTAATAACCACTAGCCCGCTTAACAATTTGAAATTGTTTAGGCGTAAATCCTGTCGGATAGGGTCTAGATTGTCTAATTTTAATCCAGCCAATACTTGGTAATTTAACTCGATTATTGTCTAGACAATTTCTTCCTAATTGTGGAAAAACAAAGCTTCTAAAACGGTTTTTTGAGCGGAACCGAGGGAAACCTCTTTCTGGTATTTTGAAAAAATCATTCCAAGCTTTATCTAACCTTTTTAAAACTTGTTGCAAACATTGAGCGTTAACTGTTTTTAAATGAGCTAATTGCTTTTTGGCTTCAGTTAATGCTTTTGCCTGAATATTGTAATTAGGAAAAGGTA
>JBCDDV010000890.1:0-1571 GCA_039180145.1 Cyanobacteria bacterium P01_G01_bin.49
AGGAATTTCTCTAATTTTTCTGACTATTAGCTTTATTGGCAAACTGCTCAAAGTTCTCATGGTAGGTCGCGCTAAGGATATTCTTCATACAGCCATTGGTAAAGGGCCTATTGCTGGTATTGCAGCAGGGACTTTAATGACAGTTCTCGTTCAATCTTCCTCAACCACAACCAGCTTGATGGTACCACTAGCAGGGTCAGGGGTATTTACCTTGGAGCAAATCTATCCCTTTACCCTTGGTGCCAACATCGGTACTTGTATTACTGCCTTATTAGCAGCCACGTCAGTTTCCGGTGCAGAAGCCGTCCCCGCCTTAGAAATTGCTCTGGTTCATATGCTCTACAACACTTTCGGTGTGGTTATTATTTACGGCATTCCTTTTCTCTGTCGCTTGCCAATTTTGAGCGCACAAACCTTAGCCTCTGTTGCCAGTGAGAGAAAGTCCATTGCTTTTGCCTATATCATCGGCGTATTTTTTGTAATTCCTGGTATGCTCCTCGGTGCTACAACAATTTTTTAATCAAAGAAAGTTGACTGAAGTTAAATCAACATGAGGCATTTTCCATGAATGAAAAAGTAGCATATATCAAAAAATTAGAAGATCAAATCAGCGACGCGCAAACGACTCTCAACCGTTTGAAAGCTGAAAAAGAGCAAGCGGTTCAACAAGCACAACACGAAGAAATCGAGCGTTTAGAAGAACATTTAGACCATGCTCAAGTAAGACTCAAAGACATTAGAGAAGCAGCAGAAGAAGCTTGGCAAGAACTTAAAAAAGATGCTGACGAGCTACTGCATAAGATCGCTAATAGCTTAAAAAAATTGATGTCTAAATAAAACAATAATAATCTCAAAAACCATGAAAACAATCTTAGGAACATTGGTGACTATTCTTGGTGTAATGACACTAGGAACGGGATGTTCAACCCCCCAAGATTCAGCACAATCTGGCATACTCAGTGATGGAGAATATAGTACAGATTCAGTCAGTGTTTTGCCTGTTTCTACAGGAAATTTCATCAAAGTTGATGGCTCTAGCACTGTTTTTCCGATTTCTTATGAAGCATCTAAGCGTTATCAACGAAAATTTCCTGACGCGCCAGCGATCGCAACCAGCTTTTCAGGAACTGGTGGCGGGTTCGAGAAGTTTTGTTCTGGGGAAACGGATATTAATGATGCCTCTCGTCCCATTGAAGTTGAGGAGATGGAAACCTGCAAAGCAAATGGTGTTAAGTATATCGAGCTTCCCGTGGCTTTAGATGCAATTACCTTAGTGGTCAGTCCTGAGAATACCTGGGCTGAAGATATTTCTGTCCAAGAGTTAGAGAAAATTTGGCAACCACAAGCGGCAGGAAAAATCAAAAATTGGAGCCAAATTCGTCAGTCTTGGCCAGATCAGCCTCTTAATCTTTATGGCCCTGGAGAAGATTCGGGAACCTTTGACTACTTTACCGAAGTTATTGTAGGAGAGAGTGGAGCTAGCCGCAAAGACTATACTAAAAGTGAAGATGATAGCGTTTTAGTAGAAAAAATAAGTAACGATCCCAATGGATTAGGATACTTTGGATTGG
>JBCDDV010000891.1:0-1570 GCA_039180145.1 Cyanobacteria bacterium P01_G01_bin.49
GATGAATTGAGATCACTTTTCACTCATCCTCGGTCAAATCTTCTTGCTCAGCTTCGTTAAACTCTCCCGCCACTTTAGAATTACCTGAAATATTGCTATTGTCATTATGACCAATACCAGCTTTTTCAATGTTGTAGATATTTCCAGGTGTCAGATTAGGACTATTGTTATATGGAATACTTAAATGTTTGCTACAAATAAGGCATCTAAAATGAAATCCCATCCTGTCACTGATGCGATCGTTGATGGAGTGAACTTTGACAGTACCTGAGATAGCTTTTGTCTTAACTGTTCAAGATCGTCAAGCAAATCCCATTTAAGATGTTTTTTAATTTCTTTCCATAATCGTTCAATTGGATTGACTTGAGGAGAATATGGCGGTTGAAAAACGAGAATTACGTTATCTGGTATTTCTAATTCTGACCATGTATGTAACCGACCATTATCAAGTTGAATCAAATGTAATTGTTCGGGATAAGCTTCGGCAAACCAGCGTAAATACTCTTGAAAGCAAACGCCATCAACATGAGAAAACTCGGCAAAAAAACTAGCTCCCGAACTTGGTTCAACTAAACCGTACAACCAAAGATAATCAAAACACCATTGTTCTATGCCGATAGGCTGAATTCCCTTAGCAGTGAGTTTTCTTGCCCATAGTGTAATCAATCCTATTCTTGATTCATCACCACACCAATATCGCACTTGTCGATATTTTTTGACTTGGGCTTGGTTTTCCTGAAGAACTTGTTTTAGGTTATCTCCTAGTTTTTTTTAAAGTCCTCTACTGCTCCTGGTTTTTGTTTAGTATGAGTAGGACGTGGTACTTTCAGTTTTCCACCCAATCGATAGCGTACTAATTGATGAACTCCTGAATAGCTCATCTCTACATCATGCATTGCCAAAAGCCATGTCTGAATTTCTTTATAACTAGAAAATCCCTCTCGCTCTTTTAATTCCTGCTCTAGACTCTGTTCTACTATTGAACTCAGTTTTCTATTTCTACCGCTACTTTTTCCCTTCAAGAGTAAAACTTTGATTCCTTTGCTTCTATAGCTACTCAACCATCTTGATACTGTGACTCGATGTTTTCCAATTAAATTGGCGATCGCTTGTGTAGTTTTTACTTGTCCGCTTTTGAGCCAATACAATGCCTGTATTCTTTCTTTGACTTCTTGATTTTCAATCGCCTTGAGTAGTTCTTTCAACTCATCGACCGTTTCTGTTATTTCTATTTTGATCGTTCCACTCATCATTCTCTTGATCGGTTCTTTTTTCTTCTTCTATTCGTAACATTCTTTTTTAGAGTTCATATTAGATTATCTAGATTATCTGTGTCCTTCGTTCTTGTCTTTTACCAATTGCTCTAAAATTAAAGCTCTTAATCCAAATTTATGCTTCATTATCAACCGTTTCTTCCGACCAAGCCTTATTACAGACCACAAAGAGTTCAACTCCATATTCATCAGACTGAATTACAAGAGGCAAGGAACGAAACTTGGAGCGGGCAAATAATTTTTCTAAATCTTCTGCGGAGCGATAGATTGAATGCCATTCGAGAATATGTTCCAGC
>JBCDDV010000892.1:0-1539 GCA_039180145.1 Cyanobacteria bacterium P01_G01_bin.49
GAATACGGCTTCATTTTGAGTTGAAATTAATATTTTCTGGTTTTCCTTACTTTAGTCTATCCAATTGAAAACCGCTATTAAAGCTTTGCGAGGTAGGAATCAACGGCTGCTGATCCCTAATTTGTATTTTTCCTTCCCTTGGCAACCATTTTTGGTAAAAATTACTATAATTAAATTAAGAGGACGAAAATTGTGGGACATTAACTATGTTGACAACCGATGAATCATTAACCTTAACCCCCCAAGACTACAGTCTTTTAACGGACTTGTACGAACTAACGATGGCTGCTTGTTACGTTGGAGAAGGACTTGCAGAACGTCAAGCTAGCTTTGAATTATTTGTTCGTCATCTTCCCGAAGATTTTGGCTATCTTATCGCCATGGGACTTGCTCAGGGATTGGATTATTTAGAAAATCTATCTTTTAGCGATCAACAAATAGAAGCACTACAAGAAACAGGAATTTTTGACCAAGTTCCTCCCCAATTTTGGTCAATTTTGCAGACAGGCGGTTTTACCGGAGATGTCTGGGCGGTTCCTGAAGGGACAGCCGTATTTGCCAATGAACCATTTTTACGGGTGGAAGCACCTTTATGGCAGGCTCAGATGGTAGAAACCTATCTCTTAAACACCCTAAACTATCAAACCTTAATTGCCACCAGAGCAGCGAGAATGCGGAATGTGGCAGGGGAAAAAGCCACTTTGTTAGAATTTGGCACAAGACGAGCATTTAGTCCCCAAGGCTCACTGTGGGCAGCAAGGGCAGCTTTGGCTGCGGGGTTTGATGGGACTTCTAATGTATTGGCTGCTTTACAACTAAACCAGAAACCCAGTGGGACAATGGCCCATGCTTTAGTGATGGCTATTAAGGCGGTATCAGGAAGTGAAGATGAGGCCTTTGCTGCTTTTCATCGTTACTTTCCAGGGGCAACCTTGTTAATTGATACCTATGATACGATAGCGGCTGCGGAACGGTTGGCAGAGAAAATGCAATCAGGAAAAGGCGAAATTCGAGGAGTAAGGATAGATTCAGGAGATTTAGTCACTTTATCCCAAAAAGTGCGATCGCTGCTGCCTACGGTGAAGATTTTTGCTAGTGGGGACATTGACGAATGGGAGATTCTCCGTCTTCGGGATGCTGATGCGTCCATTGATGGTTATGGCGTGGGAACACGGTTAGTGACAGGAAAACCTGTTAACGGGGTGTATAAATTAGTTGAAATAGATGGAAAGCCAACCATGAAACAATCTAGCCATAAAATGACCTATCCAGGACGAAAACAGATATTCCGGACTTATGATCAAGGAATAATTGTCAAAGATAGGCTAGCCTTGGCAGATGAACCGATCCAAAAAGACGAAATCCCCTTATTGCAATTAGTGATGAAAGCAGGAAATCGTTTACAACAGCCTGAATCTTTAGGAAAGATTCGTCAACGAGTTCAAGGATCAGTTAAGAGTTTACCAAAAGAGACTCATACTTTACATAATCCGACGACAATTTCTGTTAATATTTCTGATGCCTTAAAATCTCTGCGTC
>JBCDDV010000893.1:0-1536 GCA_039180145.1 Cyanobacteria bacterium P01_G01_bin.49
CAAGTTAATCTGCTACAATAAATAGTCCACGCCCCTCAAAAAACGTGCGTTTATTTAGGTCAAATAACGCCTATGCTAAATCCCAATTTAGAAATCATCGAACTCAACCAAGAAGAATTTCAAAGATACGCTCGCCACATTATCTTGCCAGAAGTGGGGCTAGACGGTCAAAAACGCTTAAAAGCTGCCAGTGTTCTTTGTATTGGGACAGGAGGGTTAGGATCTCCCCTGTTACTGTACCTAGCGGCGGCCGGAATTGGACGCATTGGTATTGTTGACTTTGACATTGTTGATAGTTCCAATTTACAGCGTCAGATCATTCACGGAACTTCTTGGGTGGGAAAACCGAAGATTAACTCAGCCAAAAACAGGATTCTAGAAATCAATCCCCATTGCCAGGTAGATTTGTACGAAACCCGTCTATCTTCCGAAAATGCCTTAAAAATTATGGAACCCTACGATGTCATCGTTGATGGGACAGATAATTTTCCAACCCGGTATTTAACCAACGATGCTTGTGTCTTGTTAAACAAACCTAATGTTTACGGGTCAATTTTCCGCTTTGAAGGTCAAGCAACCGTTTTTAACTACGAAGGTGGCCCTAACTATCGAGACTTATATCCCGAACCCCCACCACCAGGAATGGTTCCTTCCTGTGCTGAAGGAGGCGTTTTAGGGGTACTGCCTGGCATTATTGGCACTATTCAAGCGACAGAAGCCATTAAAATCATCTTAGGAGCAAAAAATACCCTCAGTGGTCGTTTCCTACTTTACAATGCCTGGGATATGAGCTTTCGGGAACTTAAGTTACGCCCCAACCCCAAAAGACCTGTCATTGAGAAATTGATAGATTATGAGCAGTTTTGTGGTATCCCTCAGGCAAAAGCAGCAGAGGCCCAAGAACAGTCTGCCATTCCTGAAATGACGGTTAAAGACCTTAAAGAGTTAATGGATCATGGGGCCGATGGTTTTGTATTAATTGATGTTCGTAATGTCAATGAATACGAAATTGCCCGCATTCCTGGGTCAATCTTAGTGCCATTGCCTGATATTGAAGAAGGAAAAGGGGTTGAGAAAGTGAGGGAATTAGCCAAAGATCACAAATTAATTGCCCATTGTAAAATGGGAGGGCGATCAGCTAAAGCATTAAATATTCTCAAAAATGCTGGCATTGAAGGCACTAATATCAAAGGAGGAATTACTGCTTGGAGTCAAGAAGTTGATCCGAGCGTTCCTCAATATTAGGGGGTATCTGCAAAGAACAAAATAGGATTGAAAATTAGATTTCTCACGCCCTAGTGGGCAAGGCCAAAGTATCAACATTTTGTCTAAATATAGATAAAATGTTGATGCCTTGCCCCAACGAGAAATCGGCATTCATGACTTTGCAGAAAGACTCTAAAATAAGCAAGGGAAAAAACATTATTTAACTGTTTCTTTGGTAATCCCACCTATTTTACGGGTGGGATTGTTATGTTAATCTGAGGTAAGTATCAACCTAAATTACCTGAGTTCGGGGTTAGAAGTTAGGAGTTA
>JBCDDV010000894.1:0-1533 GCA_039180145.1 Cyanobacteria bacterium P01_G01_bin.49
CAATTTTGATAGATTCGATAACTTATCCAACTTTGTGCCAACTCCTCTGGATACTTTATCCAATAAAAACAATTAAATAAACTGAAACGAGTTCTTAAGAGTTCAATCGTAAGTTATCTATGTCTCATCCCATTAGTTTAGGTTATAATCATGCAGCTTCATGATAGTAGCGTTAATGAATTTGTCTAACTTTTCAGCGGCCATACTTATTATCCTAGGGTTTATTCATTACTCAAGATTCGTAATTTTATGGCACTTTGTAAGCTGTCACTTACATTTAAGTGTAGACCCACTGAATAATAAGTTCCTAAATCATTAGCTAAAATTAAGCTTGTTCAAGTTCCCGTTCGAGATTGTAAGTCAGCACTCATATAAGAGCGATCGCCTAATCGTTGTAATAAAGGCCCATGCAAGCCAAATTTAACCACACTCACAGAAGCAGCTAACATATCAATGCGATCGCGATAACGGCCTAAATCAATGCCTAACAAATGACATAACATAATTCTAATAGTGGTTTTATGGGACACCACTAATACTTTCCCATCGGGATAGTTTGCTTCAATTTCTGAAACAATCAACATAGCACGACTCCCCACTTCTACTGCAGTTTCTCCATCCGGGGGAGGGTTCCAAGCAGGTTCTGTCATCCAGTTAATATAGTCTTCTAAATGATGCTGTTTGACCCAATCACGAGATTGATTTTCCCACTGACCAAAATTCATTTCTTTTAGTCCGTCTTTGATCTGCATAGTCATACCTGTCGCCTCACAAAGTGGCTTAGCAGTTGCCATGGTTCGCTTCATCGGACTAACATAAATAGCTGACCAATCTGATGATTGATAGGTATCAGCAAAGGCTTGGGCCATTTCTTTTCCGTGAGGGGTTAAATCAGGATCAAGGGTTCCACAAAAGCTATCATTGAGACTACTTTCTGTTTCTCCGTGACGTAAAAAATATAAAGTTAAACTCATTTTTAGGTGACTTTTGTTTAGTTAAAAAATTTGAAAACAAATAAATCTTCTGCTGATCAATGTTGAGAATGATGACTGTCAAGTCTCAGTACGGGACAAAAATTGAAGTAGGGGTTGCAAAGGATTACAGGGAAAGGCTTTCATAGAAAGTTGCCACAGCTTACCCTGAAACCCTATGAATCAGATTAATTTACTTCGTAACACATTGAAACCCTTGCTGGGGTGGCATGGAGCAAGACTAACCGTCTTGGCGAGCATTCCCTTGCGTCTTACGCCGACGCGGGGTCTCGCCGCTTTTTAGCTTTATTTCTCATTGCTCTATTGAGAGTAAAAACAATAAACTTAACAGAGGGAGTCGCTTATCCCCTAATGTGGGAATTTTTGGATAAGAGAGGAAACTCAAATAGTGATGAACGAAATGTTTAAAACGAGAGGGTTTTGTTTAGAATCTACTCATTTTATTGATTCTGAACCCTTAAGTAAGCTTCTAGCTTTGATGGCTTTGGCTATGTGTTGGGCGATGAAAGTCGGAACCTGGTTACATTCTCATACTCCTCTC
>JBCDDV010000895.1:0-1533 GCA_039180145.1 Cyanobacteria bacterium P01_G01_bin.49
CCTGTTCCCATTGGTAGTCTCAGTATCATTCATTCAGGAGAAGTGCATTCTCCGAGTGAAAGGACTTATTTACCTAAACCGGTTAGTTTCTTGATGATGCACCTTGATCCAAGTTTATTGGAAGAGACTGCTTTAGAAATTGCTGATAATGCCAGAATTCCTTTTTTTACGGAACCCATACTATCTGATCGTTCTTTAGCAAAGCTATTTGATAATCTCTGTACTGCTATTGCGATAAACACGACAAAATTAACAAGAGATTCCTTGCTATTAGATTTTTCTTCTAAGTTAGTGAATTACGATCAAAAACTTACCTTTGAACTTTATCCTCATATTAAACCAGCGATCACTCGTGTTTGCGACTATTTACAAACTCATTACGAAGATAATGTATCTTTAGCAGAATTAGCAGACATCGCTCAAATGAGTCGTTTTTATCTCAGTCGTTTATTTAAGCGAGAAAAAGGGTTATCGTTAAGTGCTTATCAAACCCAGATAAAAATTGATCGTGCCAAAAAACTTTTATCTCAAGGAATGTCAATTTCTACGGTAGCAAGCACAACAGGTTTCTACGACCAAAGTCATTTTGGATATCATTTTAAGCGTTTAGTTGGAACGACTCCAGGAAATTATCGATCTGGACAATAATCTCCTAGACACACTTTGACGTTTTTCGTAGGATGATTGCAGAAAAGTGAAACGAAAAGATAATGATTTACAACAGACTTGGTTAAGAGCAATTGGCCAATTGTTCTTACAACTAAATAACAAAATAATTAATCCGTAATAACATTATGAACCAACCATTAACTCAACTCGATCACTATCGTTTACTAGGTAACTCTGGACTACGGGTATCTCCTTTATGTTTGGGAACTATGACTTTTGGTGAAGACTGGGGTTGGGGTGCAGATTTTGAAACTAGCCAACAGATTTTTAATGCCTATGCTGAAGGCGGTGGTAATTTTATCGATACGGCTAATATGTATACCAATGGAACAAGTGAGAAGCTTCTGGGGAAATTCCTTGAAGGTAAACGAGATAATTTTGTCCTAGCCACTAAATATTCTCTCACCATGAACCCCAAAAATCCTAATGGGGGAGGCAATCATCGTCGTAGCATGATAACCGCAGTAGAAGATAGCTTAAAACGCTTAAATACCGATTATATCGATCTCTACTGGCTACACGCTTGGGATTATCGTAACACCATTGAAGAAGTGCTGAGGGCATTAGATGACTTGGTACATCAGGGGAAAATCTTGCATATTGGTCTATCTGATACTCCCGCTTGGATTGTTTCTCAAGGACAGGCGATCGCTAAACTACGTGGTTGGACTCCTATCTCTGCCATTCAAATTCATTACAATTTAGTAGAACGCACCTCAGAAGCCGATCTGATTCCGATGGCAAAACATCACAACATCACCCCTTTAGCTTGGTCGCCTTTGGCAGGAGGTGTTTTGGCGGGTAAATATAGCAAAGAAGATTTAGCAACAGAAGATCAAGAGGGTGGACGCAAATCGATGTCCC
>JBCDDV010000896.1:0-1513 GCA_039180145.1 Cyanobacteria bacterium P01_G01_bin.49
CTTGAGGATGAACAAGATCACGTCTCCAAAACGTTTGATTTTGCCAAAATCGTTGAACGGGATATCCATAAAGTTGTTCCGCCGAAGGACTCAGATACAATAACTCCAACGTATCAGGAGAAATCGACCAAATGACATCTTCTAAGGAATTTAAAATACTTTCTAATCGAGTTTCACTAATTTTTAATAAATATTCAGTCTGCTTGCGTTCTTGTATTTCCTGTTGTAATTCTTGATTTATTTGGTGCAAGATTTGATTTTGTTTTTTAATTTTCTGAAATTGTTCATAACTACGCAAAGCTTCTTTAATGGTCAAAATTAAATCAATTTTATTCCAAGGTTTAGTCAGATAACGATATAAATTAGCCTGATTAACTGCCCGAATCACACCCTCAGAACTGGTGTGTCCCGTCAACAGAATTTTTAACGTTTCAGGACAGAGATTGTGCAAACGAGATAGAATTTCATCCCCTGACATACCAGGCAGAACATGATCACAAATAACCAAAGGAA
This sequence comes from Cyanobacteria bacterium P01_G01_bin.49, assembly GCA_039180145.1. Classification (GTDB taxonomy): domain Bacteria; phylum Cyanobacteriota; class Cyanobacteriia; order Cyanobacteriales; family Microcystaceae; genus JBCDDV01. The sequence goes on from JBCDDV010000896.1 coordinate 514, forward strand.
TCACTATGCCTTCTTCTATTAACTCAGCACATAATTCTAAGGCTTCTTGACCACTTTCAGCAATTTCAATTTGATAGCTTTCTCCAATACCATTCAGGATTTGCTGTTGTAAAGAACGGAGAATAATCGGTTCATCATCAATGCAAAGAATGACTGGCTTAACCATCATATTTCTCCAATCCCGATATAATCGTCTCTATCAGCGTTGATTCACTCCAAGGTCTAGAGAGACAAGTCAACAGATCTCCTTCTTGACGGACTCTTTGAATAGCAGCTTTGTCAGCATTACCAGTCAACATAACAGTAATAATATGAGGAAAGAATTGATTGCCAAAGTGTTTATTAATCTGATCCCGCAAACTACGAAGGACAATTTGCTCATCGTCAACACAGAGGATAGCTTTCTTTAAGATCATTATCGGATTGAATAATCGGCAACAACACTCTAAAAGTAGTATGCCCAACTTGACTGAAAAAGTCGATTTGTCCCTGATGTTTCTTAATAATTTGTCGAACGAGATGTAATCCTAATCCACTGCCTTCTCCTGGAGCTTTTGTCGTAAAAAATGGGTCAAAGATTTTTGCTTGAATCTCAGGAGGGATGCCACTTCTAGAATCTTCAATCTCGACAACCACAGAGTTATCTTGTGCTTTAACCCGAATCTTCAATTCACCTTGATAATTCATCGCTTGAAGCGCATTGCCAATTAAATTTGACCAAACTTGCGTTAGCTCCTAAGCATAACATAAAAGTGACGGAACTGATTCATATTTTTTAGTCACTTCAATCCCTCGCTTAATTTGATTTTGATAAAGGGTAAGGACTAAATTAAGACTTTCAGTAATACTTGATTTTTGCATCGTATCTGTAGGTTGTTGATGAATATAGCTTTTGAGTGCGAAAACAATTTTTGAGGCTCTTTCAGTCGCTAAATGGATATTTTTATGATTATTTTTAATGGTTGTCAGTTGATAGGCAGCATTGAAAATAAAACCAAAA
>JBCDDV010000897.1:0-1504 GCA_039180145.1 Cyanobacteria bacterium P01_G01_bin.49
CGATCAAATAACTCCTCGAATTGGATTGTGAATTATAAAGATGCCAAGAAAGAGTAAATACAGCTTAATCTGAGCTATGAAGTAGAATAAGAATTTTTTTGGCGACTATTGCGAACTAGACTCAATATTCATTCCAAAATCAACTTACTACAAACCAACAGTCACCAAACCCAAAACGCCGTCTCGAACAAAAAAAACACCGTCTCGAACAAAAAAGCTAAAATATGATTAATATTACTTAAAAGTATTGCCCAGTTAAGCAAGCGCTCTTAATGAACTTTTTCAGCCATTACCTCCTGTCTCTTACTTGATTACCAGTTACCCAATCCTTTCGTCTTCTGCCTTTATCCGAAGGTTTATTTTTTAGGGCTGCCTTCTGCTTTCAACATCATGACTATTTCCCTAACTCGGCAAGAATTTTATGAGCTATTTCAAGAAGCAGACAAAGAAGAACTCAAACTCGATCTGTCCGACGAACTAGATACTACCTGGAAGCACGATGGGCGTATTGGTTTGGGATGGCAACGACTTATTCAATTACGCGAGGGAATACGACTGAGAATTGATAATGAGAAATATCACGATCGACTTTTAATTCACACCCTTGAGTACGAATCGGCATTACACTGGCATTTTTTTCTTTCTGGCAACCTGCAAACTACCTTTGATTCTCATTCTTCTAGACAAACCGTTCTTTCTTATGAAACGGGGCGACACATTATCTATGGTCGAGGTTTAGATAGTCAAATTCTCGACGACCATTCGGACACAGAACCATTTCTTGAAGTTCTGCTTGAAGTACAGCCAGAGGTACTGCGATCTTTTGTCAGCGACTCTTCAGGAGAATTACCTCAAGTATTTAAGCATTTAGTAAAATCGCCCGATCGCGATTGCTACAAGCGGGTGAGAGAAACACCACCAATGGTAAACGCCCTGTTGCAGCAAATCGTTCAATGTGACAAACAAGGAATATCCAAGCGGATGATCCTAGAAGGCATAACAACACAAATAATGGGGCTGATGCTGGAGGAGGAAGCAGCAGTACAGCAGGGAGAATTTAAAAAGTGCTTGCTACAAAAAGACCTGCTCGATCGCATTTACTACGCTAAAGAAATCTTGTTAAAAGACCTCAAAAAATCGCCGTCTTTAGGAGAGTTAGCCCAGCAAGCGGGAACTTGTGAATATAACCTGAAACGAGGATTTAAAGAGGTATTTGGTACGACTGTTTATGGCTATCTGCGCGATCGCCGTATGGAAAAAGCGCAACAGCTACTCTTAGACGGACAGATGGGTGTTGGCTCAATAGCAAAGGCGATCGGCTATGACAGCCACTCTTCATTTACCCATGCCTTTAAACAAAAGTACGGAGTCAGTCCGAAGGCTTATCAAATTTCAATGCGAAAATGATTAGCCATCTTGAAAATCAAATTTTGTGCATTTTTCTGCACTATTTTTGAAGATTTATCAAAATGCATTACAGAAGAGCGATCGCTCTACCAAAAAA